>AQOF01000001.1 GCA_000565345.1 Salinivibrio costicola subsp. costicola ATCC 33508 = LMG 11651
AATGCAAAATGCGCGCGTCGAGGATTCGAACCTCCGACCGCCTCGGTTCGTTCCGCCAGGCTTGCACTTCTCCACGCTAGTGCGGACGTCGGCTTGATCGAAGTTGAGAGAAGGATTGACAAGTGCGCGCGTCGAGGATTCGAACCTCCGACCGCCTGGTTCGTAGCCAGGTACTCTATCCAGCTGAGCTACGAGCGCGTGTCGTCAATCTTGTGTTCATCCTGAACGGTGTTGCGGGTCTTCCATGGAGGTGATGGCGCGTCCGGGAGGATTCGAACCTCCGACCGCCTGGTTCGTAGCCAGGTACTCTATCCAGCTGAGCTACGGACGCACATCTTTTACTGCAATTATCACAAGGCAGGCTTGTCGATAATGGCGGTGAGGGAGGGATTTGAACCCTCGATACGGCTACAAACCGTATACTCCCTTAGCAGGGGAGCGCCTTCAGCCACTCGGCCACCTCACCGCAAGTAGTGGCGCGTCCGGGAGGATTCGAACCTCCGACCGCCTGGTTCGTAGCCAGGTACTCTATCCAGCTGAGCTACGGACGCGCATCTATCTTGCTTGCAACAACATGGCGGTGAGGGAGGGATTCGAACCCTCGATACGGCTACAAACCGTATACTCCCTTAGCAGGGGAGCGCCTTCAGCCACTCGGCCACCTCACCGTCGCTGCGGGTGCACATATTACTTTGAGCCAGATATATGTCAAACACTTTTCGGGGAAAAGTCGCCTTGTTACTAACAAATGGACAATTATCACCCACCAGGTGTTTTTATTGTTGGTTTTATCGCCGTTTCATTTTGATTTTATGGGAAAACCAACCATAAAAAAGGCCGACCCTGGTCGACCTCTTTTGCTTTGTTAGTAGTCGTTTTGACTACCGGCTGGCGCGCCTTTTTCGGCTTGAATACGCATGTAGATCTCTTCGCGGTGTACAGAGACATCTTTCGGTGCATTCACACCAATACGTACTTGGTTACCTTTTACACCCAACACAGTGACGGTGACTTCATCACCAATCATCAAGGTTTCGCCAACACGGCGAGTCAAAATCAGCATGCTTCTACTCCTTGAGTATCAATCTTTTATTTATTCAATTAGTTTCTGAGCCAGATAACCCGCCAGCGTATCGGCTCGCTATCTGCAATCGTTGGATTATTTCCCTGCTCGTGATGCCAATGCGGGAGGTTTTGTTACCCGCACTTCACACTATGGCCGAATTATCACACCATATCCAGAAAAGGGCAGAGAAATTTACTGTTTTATCATCATACCGTTAGCCATAAAGGCGCGTGATCTGAGACAACAGAGTAAGAGAAATCAGTGTTGCACTGGTCAGCAAAGCGATAAAATGTAAGCGATATCACCGCTCAGCACCGACACATCGCCTAAGGCGTTGCACTATACAGAATCAAAAAAAAAGTGCAATTATTAATCTAGATCACAAAAAAAGGCCGCGCATGGCGACCTTCTTGACTTTTCTTAAATGCTTTTTAGCGAATTATAACCGTTCGGCAAGCCAAGCATCGACAGCGGCTAACGCGCTGGGTAATGCGCTTACATCGCTACCACCCGCTTGCGCCATATCAGGGCGACCACCGCCTTTACCACCGACTTGTTGCGCGACAACATTGACCAGCTCACCCGCTTTCACTGTACCGGTGAGATCTTTGGTCACACCCGCAATCAAGCTTACTTTATCGTTGGCGACATTGCCGAGAAGCACAATCCCGCTCCCCATTTGGTTTTTGAGATCATCAACATACTACGCAGTGCCTTGTTATCTGCCCATCGAGTTGGCTGATCAGTACCTTAATGCCATTGATTTCGCGCACTTGATTAATCAATCCAGCGCTTTCTTGTGCTGCGAGCTTTTGCTTCAGTTGTTGGATTTGCTTCTCCAACCCTTTAGCTTTGCCATGCACTTCATCCAATTTGGCCTCGTAGTCGGCTTGGGTTTGGTACACATTATCTATCGCCGCTTGACCTGTAATGGCCTCGATACGACGAACTCCAGCTGCAATACCTGCCTCTGAAACGATTTTGAACATACCAATGTCGCCGGTACGATTGGCATGCGTGCCACCGCAAAGCTCGATGGAGAAGTCGCCCATACTCAATACGCGCACTTCGTCGTCGTATTTCTCACCAAACAATGCCATCGCGCCTTTTTGTTTCGCAGCGTCGATATCCATGACTTCCGTTTGTACTGCATTGTTCGCGCGAATTTGCTCATTAACGATACGCTCTACCGCTTTTAGCTCATCGGCAGTCACAGGCTCTAAGTGAGAAAAATCAAAGCGCAAACCATCAGCGCGCACCAAGGACCCTTTTTGCGCAATGTGATCGCCGAGCACGTCACGGAGCGCTGCATGTAACAGGTGCGTGGCTGAGTGGTTCATGGCCACCGCATGACGACGCTTGGTATCGACTTGCGCGGTTGCCTGCGCGCCAACACTTAACTGTCCGTCGGATAAAGCACCATAATGAGCAATCGCCTGCCCGATCTTCTGGGTATCCGTTACCGTGAAACGCCCTTGCTCGGTATCAATGATGCCTGTATCGCCACACTGACCACCGGCTTCGGCATAGAAAGGGGTGTGGTCGAGGATAACCACCGCGTGATCGCCCGATGCCAGATGGTCGACCGATTCACCCTCCACGAAAATCTCAGTGATCTGACCTTTCGCCTCTGTGCCTGTGTAACCGCAGAAATCAGAGCCGTGGTCGACTTTAATCGTTTGGTTGTAATCGGTGCCAAATTGACCGGCTTCGCGCGCGCGTTGACGCTGAGCGTCCATCGCCGCTTCAAAACCGGCTTCATCAATGCGGTAACCGCGCTCACGCGCGACATCGTTGGTTAAGTCCGCTGGAAAGCCGTAGGTATCGTAAAGCTTGAAGACGGTCTCGCCATCCAACTCATCGCCATCCACTTTATCTAACGCTTCTTCTAGCATTAACATGCCGCGTTCAAGAGTACGACTAAAGTTGTCTTCTTCAATTTTTAGGACTTTTTCAACCATGGTTTGCTGCGCACGCAGATCTTCGCCGGCCGTGCCCATGATGGTGGCCAACGGCCCCACCAACTTGTAGAAGAAGGTGTCTTTGCTGCCTAACTTATTACCATGACGCACCGCACGACGAATAATTCGACGTAACACGTAGCCGCGCCCTTCGTTAGAAGGCATCACACCATCGACAATCAAATACGCACAAGATCGGATATGATCAGCGACCACACGCAAAGACTGATTGGTCAGGTCTTCAACTCCGATGATGTCAGCCACTTGCTTAATTAATTGCTGGAAAACATCAATTTCATAGTTGGAGTGCACGCCTTGCTTAATCGCGGCGATACGCTCAATCCCCATTCCCGTATCAACTGACGGTTTAGGGAGGTTCTCCATGGTGCCATCAGCTTGTCGATTGAACTGCATGAAAACGATGTTCCAGATCTCAATGAAGCGATCACCGTCTTCTTCAGGCGTACCTGGAGGTCCTCCCCAGATATGCTCACCGTGGTCGTAGAAAATTTCACTGCAAGGCCCACAAGGCCCGGTATCCCCCATTTGCCAGAAGTTGTCTGACTCATACGGCTTTCCGCCTTCTTTATCGCCGATACGCACAATGCGATCCGCCGGTACACCGATGGTGTTATGCCAAAGATCAAACGCTTCGTCATCAGTGTGGTAAATGGTCACCAACAGTTTTTCTTTTGGCAAACCGATCGTCTCGGTCAAAAACGCCCACGCATAAGCAATCGCGTCTTTTTTGAAGTAGTCACCAAACTAAAGTTACCGAGCATTTCAAAAAAGGTGTGATGACGAGCGGTAAAGCCTACATTTTCAAGGTCGTTATGTTTACCGCCGGCGCGCACACAACGTTGTGCTGAGGTCGCACGTGTGTAGTCTCGCTTCTCGGCCCCTAAGAAGGTGTCCTTAAATTGGTTCATGCCTGCATTAGTGAACAACAGTGTTGGGTCGTCGGCAGGGACGAGCGATGAGCTAGGCACAATCTGGTGCCCTTTGCTTTCAAAGAACTTGAGAAACGCTGTACGGATCTCATCAGTGCTCATATACATTGGCTAATCCTGATAATCGAATATTGCGTTAGCAACCGGTTATGGTAATGACGCGATGGGAGCATCGTATTGTTTACGCCATTGTAAACAACCGATCGCGTGGGGAAAAGAGACAGAGTAGGATTGGTTTAGAAATGCGGGTCGATATCGTCGTCATTCAGCGCGTATTGGATTTGATCAAAGTTAAAACCGCGCGAATTGTAAAAAACGCATGCGTTTCGCTTTCACCTTGTGTTCAACAGGAGGAAGACGGCCATCTAGGTCAGCATACTTACGTATCGCTGTTTCTTTGGCGACTAGGTACCAATCCACTTCAGCGTCTTGCTCTGCGCGGGCGAGTAGCTCAATATCAACGCCTTTACGTTTCGCATCTTGGCAGATACGCAACCAGCCATGATGTTTGTTTATTCCCTGACGCAACAGGCTGGTAGCAAAGCGCGCGTCATCTAACCAGCCTCGTTCTAAGCAGTCATTAATAGTGAGGGTAATTGCGTCGTCATCAAATCCGCGTTGAGACAATTTTTGTGTTAGCTCGTGGACAGAGTGATCGCGGCGAGCCAACAGGCCCACCGCTATTTCTTGGCACGATGCCGCCATTACAGCTTCTCGTCCTCAGTATCTGCCTCAACGTTGGCGTCTACAGCTTCGTTGTTCAGGCCTGGCTGCAGCAACATCTCTCGCAAGGTGGTGTCAATTTCTTCAGCAATATGGGGGTTTTCTTTCAGGTATTTACATGCATTGGCTTTACCTTGGCCAATTTTGTCACCTTTATAGCTGTACCAGGCACCGGCTTTTTCCACCAGCTTATGTTTCACACCCAGATCCACCAGCTCGCCCTGCAAGTTAATACCCTGACCATAAAGAATTTGGAACTCTGCTTGTTTAAACGGTGCGGCGACTTTGTTTTTTACCACTTTGACGCGGGTTTCGTTACCCACCACTTCATCGCCTTCTTTAATCGCACCAATGCGGCGAATATCTAAACGGACCGATGCATAGAACTTCAATGCATTACCGCCTGTGGTCGTTTCTGGGTTACCAAACATCACACCAATCTTCATCCGAATTTGGTTGATAAAGACCATCATGGTATTGCTGTTTTTGATGTTGGCGGTCAGCTTACGCATCGCTTGTGACAGCATACGTGCTTGCAGACCCATGTGGGAGTCGCCCATTTCGCCCTCAATCTCAGCTTTTGGCGTCAAGGCTGCGACCGAGTCGATAACAATCATATCAACGGCCCCGGAACGCGTCAGCGCATCAGCAATTTCCAAAGCTTGTTCGCCAGTATCGGGCTGAGACACCAACAGGTTATCAATATCGACACCCAGCTTGCGCGCATAGATTGGGTCGAGTGCGTGTTCCGCGTCAATAAACGCACAAGTCTTGCCCTTTTTTTGTGCTTCAGCGATGGCTTCTAGGGTCAATGTCGTTTTACCTGATGATTCAGGTCCATAGATCTCGATGATACGACCAAATGGTAGGCCACCTGCACCTAGCGCAATATCCAGAGACAAAGAGCCGGTCGATACGGTTTCGATGTCCATGGTACGGTCATCACCCAGACGCATGATTGAGCCTTTGCCAAATTGCTTTTCGATTTGCCCGAGTGCGGCTGCGAGCGCCTTTTCTTTGTTATCGTCCATTTCGGTCTCCAGGAAATAAAACGCTATCTCTATGAGATAAAAGCTATCATTAATGGGGCTAAGTATACTGTCCATTTATACAGTGTCTAGCCCTGTTTAGAAAAAATCTATCGGATGCGACACGCCTCCGATTATGGCGACAATCGCTGTAGCGCAAATGAGAGTGCATGTTCAATGGTTTGTTCACGCACGGCACGCCGATCACCATCAAAATGACATACTTCACTATCCGTTTCACCATTGTGCCATGCCCAAGCAAACCAAACAGTACCGATCGGTTTATCATCGCTACCACCACTCGGTCCTGCAACACCACTGACCGCAATCGCTAATCCTGCGTTAGCCTCGGCCAATGCACCTTCCGCCATCGCGCTGACCACAGGCTCGCTCACTGCGCCATACTGGGCCAGTAAATCCGTGGGGACATGAACTAATGCTTGCTTTGCGGTGTTGCTATAGGTAACCCATGCCTGCTGAAACCACTGCGAGCTGCCTGGCACATCGGTCAGGCAATAGGCAATACCACCGCCGGTGCATGATTCCGCGGTAGTCACGGTTAATTCTGTATCCAATAGGGCATCACCCAAACGCTTTGCCAATGAGAATAAAGGGTCCACTGCGCACTCCTTTTTATTGGGTTGAGAAACCTGCACCACAACTTTACCCCTTGCGGTCCGATCACGTATTCTAACGCCCTTAACGTTCCATTTTGCAGGTCTAGTCGTGACAGTACAAGCGCTCGAAAAGCACACTCCCATGATGCAACAGTATCTCAAACTTAAAGCGCAGCATCCTGAAGAGCTGCTCTTTTATCGTATGGGAGATTTTTACGAACTCTTTTACGACGATGCCAAACGCGCCTCTCAATTATTAGATATTTCGTTGACCAAACGCGGCAGTTCAGGCGGTGAACCGATCCCCATGGCAGGCGTGCCCTATCATGCCGTGGAGGGCTATTTAGCCAAGTTGGTGCAATTGGGTGAACCCGTTGCCATTTGCGAGCAAATTGGTGATCCTGCCACCAGTAAAGGCCCCGTTGAGCGCCAGGTGGTACGCATCGTGACACCGGGTACCGTCTCTGATGAGGCATTGCTGAGTGAACGCGTCGACAACCTAGTGGCCGCATTGACGTGCGATAACGACCAGTTTGGCTTTACAACCTTAGATATCACCTCTGGGCGATTCGTTCTGACTGAGCCGACAACCTATGAGCAGATGCAGGCGGAATTGCAGCGTACTCAGCCTGTCGAACTCTTGTATCCAGAGGACTTCCCCTACCCCGATCTCTTATCGGTGAGCCGCGGTGCAAGACGCCGTCCAATATGGGAGTTTGATTTAGACACGGCACGCAGCCAATTGACCGGCCAGTTTGGTACGCGCGATTTAGTTGGCTTTGGCGTCGAGGACTGCTCTCTTGGGCTAAGCGCGGCAGGCTGTGTTTTACAATATGCTAAAGAAACGCAGCGTACTGCACTGCCTCACATTCGTGCCATTGTTAAAGATCAGCAAGATAGCTCTGTCGTGCTTGATGCTGCAACACGACGTAACTTAGAAATCACCCAAAATCTCGCCGGTGGCACCGATAACACGCTGGCCGAGGTGCTAGACCAAACCACGACACCGATGGGCAGCCGTTTACTCAAACGCTGGTTACATCAACCCTTGCGCGATCGCCAAGTGCTCAATCAGCGCTTAGATGCCATTGGCACCCTGCTAGACAATAGCTTGTACACGGATCTTAGCGACGCCCTCAAGCCGGTGGGAGACATTGAACGTGCCTTGCTCGCTTGGCCATGCGTTCAGCGCGCCCGCGTGATATGGCAAGGCTACGTACTGCATTGGCGCAGCTACCTGAGGTGCAAACATTGCTCACCGAGCTTGACCACAGTGCCTTCTCCGATCACCAAAAAGCCACCACTCCGATACCGGAATTACACGATCTACTCACGCGTGCCGTCGTCGACAATCCACCGGTAGTGATCCGTGATGGCGGCGTGATTGCGCCAGGGTACAACGCGGAACTGGATGAGTGGCGCGACTTGTCCGAAGGCGCATCACGTTACTTAGAAGAACTAGAAACCCGCGAGCGCGAGCAACATGGCATCGACACGCTGAAAGTGGGTTATAACCAGGTGCATGGTTTTTATATTCAAATCAGCCGCGCGCAAAATGATCGGGTACCTGCGCACTATATTCGCCGTCAAACGCTTAAAAATGCCGAGCGCTACATCATCCCAGAATTAAAAGAGCATGAAGACAAAGTATTAAGCTCTCGGTCTAATGCGTTGGCGCTCGAAAAACGCTTATGGGACGAATTGTTTGATCAGTTACTGCCACATTTGGCGCGATTACAGCAAGCGTCAGAGGCGTTATCCGCGTTAGATGTATTGTGTAACCTCGCGGAGCGTGCTGATAGCCTCAACTATCATCGCCCAACATTGACCGAACAACCGGGGATCGATATCGAAGCGGGTCGACACCCGGTGGTTGAGCAGGTCATGACGGATCCATTTATTCCCAACCCGATCATATTAAATCCTGAACGCCGCATGCTGATCATTACCGGTCCGAATATGGGGGGTAAATCCACCTATATGCGTCAAACCGCCTTGATCACCTTGCTAAGTCATATCGGTGCCTATGTGCCCGCCGAGCACGCCACCATTGGACCTGTTGATCGTATCTTTACCCGTATTGGCGCGTCCGATGACCTTGCCTCAGGGCGTTCGACATTTATGGTAGAGATGACAGAAACCGCGAACATTCTTCACAATGCCACGGCCAACAGCTTGGTGTTAATGGATGAAATTGGACGCGGCACCAGTACTTATGATGGCTTGTCCTTAGCATGGGCCAGTGCCGAGTGGCTGGCAGAAAAAATCCATGCCATGACCCTATTTGCCACACATTACTTTGAGCTCACCGAACTGCCAGGACAAATGGAAGGCTTGGTCAACGTTCATCTAGATGCGATGGAGCATGGCGATGAAATCGCCTTTATGCACGCGGTACAAGAGGGCGACCAAGTTCGCGAGGATGGCGGTTTGATAACCGGACCCAGTGCCAATTTCCAAAATGCGACTATCTCGTTGCAAATTGAGTAGCGATGTCATCTTAGCCACAATATAAGGTTGTGAAATGGTTTGTCCCCAACCAATCGGTAACGCATTGTTTCCGTAGGCCTGGTGGGTCATGGCTTCAGAGACAAATAAATGTCTGGGCACGGCTTGCATGGCATCTAAAACGTCAGTGTTTGTCACACCTTGTTGTTGCAAAAATTGAATAAGTGATTGCGCTTGACTCAACGTCTGCTTCCTTTATCACTGAGTTTGAATCGATAAATAAGGCTGCCGCCTCATTGCGGCTAGCCCAGTATGGCACGCGAGGTGACTACTCAGTCAGCCATTGCGAAAACACACCTAGCGTATCATGAGCGGTTAAATCCACTTGCAGTGGTGTGATAGAGACAAACTGCTCAGAAATCGCGTGGAAGTCGGTTCCTGGTCCTGCGTCTTGTGTTTTACCCGGCGCGCCAATCCAGTATATCGGTTTACCTCGCGGATCGCCTTGTTTTATCACATCTTCTGCGTGGTGGCGGGCGCCAAGACGGGTCACTTTCCAACCCGCAAGACCATCAAGAGGCACATCCGGCACATTAATATTGATCAAACGATGGTTCGGCGCCTCATGACGCTGGTTTTTCGCTAAAAACTGTTTCACCACATGTGCCGCAGTGTCAAAGTGTTGATGACCACAAAGTGAGACTGCGATTGCTGGCGCGCCGAGGAAAAATCCTTCTGTTGCCGCAGCGACCGTCCCCGAGTACAGTACGTCATCACCCAAATTCGCCCCATGATTGATCCCTGTAATCACAAAATCGGGCTCCCACGGCAACAGCTCCCGCAGGGCTAAATGGACCGAATCCGTCGGGGTGCCTTGAACCGCATAACGTTGGGGGCCCAGTTCACGTACCCGTAATGGATTTTCCAACGTTAACGAGTTGGAGGCCCCTGAGCAGTTACGATCCGGCGCAGCGACTACGACATCAGCAATACTCGATAACACCTCGGTCAATGTTTGGATCCCTTGCGCATGGTAGCCGTCATCGTTACTAATCAATATGCGCATCACGCTCTCCTTGTTCATTTGCAATCACAACTTCTCTCATCACCGCTGTCGCAAATGCCCCGCAGGTAAAAAGAAACTGACGGTCAAGGTATCGGTATCGTGCGACCACGTCATGGCCTGAGGCAGTAAACGTATTAGGCGGCGGTCATGACGCATGCGATTATCGCGAATCACCGCCAATAAATCTGGCTCTTGTTCTACCACATTTAACTCAAACTGCTCGGCGTCAGCGGTGGTCGGTAAAGCATTATCACCCGTCATCGGTGCAGTAATGGTTGGCTTTTGAAGACCGGCCTCGACCGTATACGTTTGTTTTTGCTCGTCCATGCATAAATCACCAGCCAGTGTCTGGTCAAACAAGCCAGCCTTTAATCGCGCAGAAACCACTTGATTAAACAACAACGCACGCGCAGCTGAGAGATAAAAACTACGTTTACTCTTATCCCGGACTTTGCGCTCTCCACGCCCCCAAGCACGAGCTATCGTCACATTGTTGCCCTCGCGACCAAATCGCTGAGCGCCAAAATAATTAGGGACGCCCTCTTTAGCAATGGCTTCAAGACGAGGGAGCAATGCTTGCGGATCGGTAAGCTGACGAATACAGAGCGTAAACTGATTACCAATCAAATCACCCGGACGTAGTTTATGTTGATGCCGTGCGGTGCCCTCGATACTGACAACACCCGGATGGGTCTCGACAAACGCCGCTAAATCCGGATCATCTTTTCCTGGCAGGTGAACGCTGAACCATTGCTCTGTTACCGCATGGCGATCTTTTAAACCGGCCCAGCTGACTTGGCGCGAGGTAACACCGCAGGCTTTTGCCAGTTCGTTAGCCACGTATTGCGTGTTTTCACCCCGCTTTTTAATTCGGACTAAAAAGTGCTCGCCTTGACCAGATGGCGTAAAACCGAGGGATTCTGAGACAATAAAATCGTCTGGAGAGGCTTTTAAGGTCCCGGACTGTGTCGGCTGACCATGTAAGTACGCTAAAGGTGCCAGTAAGTCTGTCATAGAACCTCTTTATTCAATAAGACAACGGCTTCGCACGCGATGCCTTCTTTACGGCCAGTAAAACCAAGACGCTCTGACGTCGTCGCTTTGACGTTGACCGCGCCCATTTCCACGCACAAGTCTTTTGCGATCGCCGCGCGCATCGCGTGAATATGCGGGCCCATTTTAGGTGCTTGGGCAATAATGGTGATATCCGCATTCCCGAGCTGATAGCCTTTCGCTCGTACTTTGGTGTAAACGTCTCGCAGTAACATCCGGCTATCGGCCCCAGCCCATTCTTCACAGGTATCTGGATAATGCTGGCCAATATCGCCGGCGGCAATCGCGCCCAGTAAAGCATCACACAACGCATGGAGGCAACATCACCGTCTGAATGCGCGATCAGTCCTTGCTCATAAGGCACTGCCACCCCACCGATAATAACCGGGCCATCGCCCCCAAATTTATGCACGTCAAAGCCGTGTCCAATTCGCATCATGCTTGGCCTTCTTGTTGTGAAAGGTAAAACGCTGCAAGCCACTGATCCTCTGGATGGGTGACCTTAATATTGCTAGCACTCGCAGGCACCAAAATCGGATGTCCGCCGATCGCTTCAATCGCGGAAGCTTCATCGGTGACCTGATCACCGGCTATTTCCAGTGCGCGTTTTAGTGTTTGAGTTAAAAACATTTGTGGCGTCAGGGCATGCCAAAGCGCTTCGCGCTCAACCGTATGTGCCACTTGTCCATCGTCATTCGCGCGCTTCATCGTGTCTCTCACTGGCGCCGCCAATAAGGCTCCGTCTTGATGAGATTGCGCGTGCGCGATCAGCGCATCAATGTCTGCATGCGTCACACACGGTCGTGCCGCATCATGCACCATGACCCATTGAGTTGTCACCGCTGCTAATCCAGCTTGTACAGAGGTTGCGCGAGTTAGCCCCCCGGTCACAACCTGCACATCGGCATGCTCACCAAGGCCAGTTTGCGCAAAGTAACCGTCGTTAGCGCTAATCGCAATCACCACCGAACTAATCGTAGGGTGTGCCAGCAAGCGCTCAACGGTATGTTGAAGCAGCGTTTTGCCTGCTAAAGTAAGGTATTGTTTAGGACAGTGAGCCTGCATTCGGCGTCCTACCCCGGCGGCAGGGACCACGGCACTGATACCCGACCGCAAAGCGCCAGGCTGCAAAGAGGTTTGTTCGACCACAAGTTATCTTCTTTGTTAGTACCGCCTACAGGCGGTAATCGGTTATTGTCTTGTATCGACCAATCGGAAAAATGTTTCGTCGGGTTTGATCATGCCAAGCTCGTTACGTGCGCGCTCTTCAATCGCTTCTTGACCGCGTTTTAAATCCGCAATCTCCGCGTACATTTGTTGATTACGCGTCACGAGTTTTTGATTGGCCTGTTGCTGCACGGCGACATTGGCTTCAATTTGCCAGTAATCTGTCACGCCATTTTTGCCTAACCATAAATCGTATTGTAGCCAAACAAGCGTGAGAAACAGCGCAACCGATAGCAGCCTCATACCTGTACTCCTTCCTATATCGGCTCGACGTATTTGCACAATAGAATTCTAGTCGCATAGGCTAGCGGATCAGGTCGCTGGTGTCATGGTTTTCCTAAACGAAAAAAAGCCGCGCCGTTAAACGGCGCGGCTTTTCTAATAAAAGTGTCTAAGTGCCGATTATTGGCCTTTCACTTCTTTTAGACCGTTAAACGGTGCTTTTTCACCCAGTGCATCTTCGATGCGGATAAGCTGGTTGTACTTAGCAACGCGATCTGAACGGCTCATCGAACCGGTTTTGATTTGGCCTGCTGCAGTACCCACCGCTAAGTCAGCGATGGTTGCGTCTTCAGTTTCGCCTGAACGGTGAGAGATAACCGCCGTGTAACCAGCGTCTTTCGCCATCTTGATTGCAGCCAGCGTCTCAGTCAACGAACCGATCTGGTTGAATTTGATCAAGATAGAGTTCGCCACACCTTTGTCGATGCCTTCTTTCAGGATCTTAGTGTTAGTCACGAACAGGTCATCACCAACCAGCTGAAGCTTGTCACCCAGCAGTTCGGTTTGGTGCTTAAAGCCGTCCCAATCAGACTCGTCGAGGCCGTCTTCGATAGACACGATTGGGTACTCTTCAGCCAGCTTAGCAAGATAGTGGTTAAACTCTTCTGAAGAGAAGGTTTTACCTTCACCTTTCATGTTGTAGATGCCTTGCTCTTTGTCATAGAACTCAGACGCTGCACAGTCCATTGCTAAAGTAATGTCTTTACCCAGCTCGTAGCCTGCTTGCTCAACCGCTTCTTTAATCGCAGCGAGTGCTGCTGCGTTTGACTCTAGGTTAGGCGCAAAACCACCTTCGTCACCAACAGCAGTGCTTAGGCCTTTGGCTTTCAGTACTTTGGCAAGGTTGTGGAATACTTCTGCACCGATGCGCAGCGCTTCTTTTAGCGTCTTAGCACCGACTGGCTGGATCATGAACTCTTGGATATCAACGTTGTTATCCGCGTGCTCACCACCATTCAGGATATTCATCATTGGCAGAGGCATAGAGAACTGAGCCGCAGTACCGTTTAGCTCAGCGATATGCTCGAACAAAGGCATGCCTTTTGCCGCTGCCGCCGCTTTGGCGTTCGCCAAGGAAACCGCGAGGATAGCGTTAGCACCGAACTGAGATTTGTTCTCGGTACCGTCGAGATCGATCATCACTTGGTCGATATCTGCTTGCGCTTTAGCGTCTTTACCCAGCAATGCTTCTGCGATTGGGCCATTCACAGCTTCAATCGCTTTCAGTACGCCTTTACCCATGAAACGTGACTTATCACCGTCACGCAGTTCTAGTGCTTCGCGAGACCCGTAGATGCACCAGAAGGAGCTGCTGCCATACCAACGAAACCACCTTCTAGGTGAACTTCCGCTTCAACGGTAGGGTTACCGCGTGAATCAATAATTTCACGACCTAGAACTTTAACGATCTTAGACATTGTGATTCCTCTCGTCTGTCATTGTTTTTAAAAATAAAGAGCGGCCGCCTTCTGGGCTACCGCTCGAATGTCGTTTATAGCTCACCACGCTGTTTTTTGCCTGCCGCAGCAACAAATCCAGCAAACAGTGGATGGCCATCACGCGGCGTTGAAGTGAATTCCGGGTGGAACTGGCACGCCACGAACCAAGGATGTGCTGGGTTTTCAATGATCTCTACCAGCTTTTTATCGGCAGACAGACCAGAAACTGACAATCCTGCTTTTTCTAGCTTAGGACGTAGCAGATTATTCACTTCATAACGGTGGCGATGGCGCTCATGGATTTGGGTATTGCCGTAGAGCTGATGCGCTTTCGAACCTTCAGCTAAGTGGCAAAGCTGCGCGCCTAGGCGCATGGTGCCACCAAGATCTGACGTCTCGCTACGCTCTTCCACTTTGCCTTCTTCATCGACCCACTCAGTGATCAGGCCAACGACAGGATAAGGGCTTTCTTGGCTAAACTCAGTCGAGTTAGCGCCTTCCATGCCGGCGACATTACGTGCGTATTCAATCAACGCCACCTGCATACCAAGACAAATACCCAGATACGGCACATTGTTTTCACGTGCATATTGTGCCGCAAGGATCTTACCTTCAATGCCGCGGTCACCAAATCCACCAGGGACGAGAATCGCGTCCAAGTCCTTCAGCATTTCACTGCCGCGGGTTTCAAGATCTTGTGAATCCACGTACTTGATGTTGACGGTCAGGCGATTTTTCAACCCACCATGTTTTAACGCTTCATTGACGGACTTGTACGCATCCGGCAATTCAATGTACTTACCGACCATACCAATGGTGACTTCACCCATTGGGTTGGCTTCTTCGTAGCTCACTTGCTCCCATTCAGACAAGTCAGCTTCTACGGCTTCAATGCCAAAGCGCTTGCACACCAAATCGTCCAACCCTTGCGAACGGATCAACGATGGGATCTTGTAAATAGAGTCGACGTCTTTCATGGTGATCACCGCTTTTTCCGCCACATTACAGAACAGCGCAATCTTAGCGCGTTCATTGGCAGGAATTGGACGCTCACTACGGCATACCAGCACATCCGGCTGAATACCAATCGACAGAAGCTCTTTTACTGAGTGCTGGGTCGGCTTGGTTTTTACTTCGCCTGCCGCAGCCAAGTAAGGCACTAATGTCAGATGCATGAACATGGCATGTTCGCGGCCCACGTCTACCGTCAACTGACGAATCGCTTCCAAAAATGGTAATGATTCAATATCACCGACCGTTCCGCCGATCTCGACGATCACAATATCGTGACCTTCACCGCCTGCGACGATGCGATCTTTGATCGAGTTGGTAATATGTGGGATCACCTGAATGGTCGCCCCCAGGTAGTCTCCACGGCGCTCTTTGCGCAGTACATCCGCATAAACACGGCCAGAAGTAAAGTTATTACGCTTGGTCATTTTAGTGCGAATGAAGCGCTCATAGTGACCGAGATCAAGGTCGGTCTCTGCGCCGTCTTCCGTGACGAATACTTCTCCGTGCTGGGTAGGGCTCATTGTCCCTGGATCCACGTTAATATAAGGGTCGAGTTTCATGATGGTGACGTTAAGGCCACGCGCTTCAAGAATGGCTGCTAATGAGGCTGCAGCAATACCCTTACCGAGGGAGGATACAACACCGCCCGTAACAAAAATGTAGTTCGTCGTCATGCTAAACCTGAGAGTTGGATTTAGAGGAAATAAATGAAGTTCTGGACGGGATATTATGATACCAGACCCCACTGACTCCCACAATGTGAAAGCTACCACACACCCTGGTGTTTTTAATTGTCACAAATCAATTATGCCAATTACAGGATATTGCCTTACTCGTCTTTTTTAACCGCTTGCCACGCCGATTCTAGTTCATCCAGCTGACATTGTTGAATATTTTTTCCATTATCACGTAATTGGTTTTCAACGCCACGAAAGCGACGTTCAAATTTCTGATTGGCTGCGCGCAACGCCTGCTCAGCATCCGTGCCTAGGTGGCGCGCGACATTGACGACAGCAAACAAAAGATCGCCAACTTCGTCTTCCACACGGCTTGCGTCAACCGGTGTCTGTGCCAATTCATGTTCGACCTCTTCCAGCTCTTCTCGCACTTTTTCGATAACCGGCGCCACGGTTGGCCAATCAAACCCTGCCCTTGCACATCGTTTTTGTAGCTTGTGGGCGCGAGTTAACGCGGGCAACCCCTGAGTCACGCCATCTAATAGACTGCAGGATTGGGTTGAGGGCATTTTCTCTGCGCGCTCTTGCGCCTTAATATCTTCCCAATCAGGCGAGCTTAATGGCTTCCCGTCCGCATCTTTAGGACCGAATACGTGAGGGTGACGACGCGTGAGCTTATCGCACACTGCACTGACGACATCGTCAAAATCAAATCGATGTTGTTCGCGCCCTAATTGACTGTAGAACACAATTTGAAAAAGAAGGTCGCCCAACTCATCTTTTAGGTCCGACCAGTTTTTACGCTCGATGGCGTCAGCCACTTCGTGCGCCTCTTCTAAGGTATGAGGCACGATAGAGGCAAAGGTTTGTGCCTTGTCCCAGTCACAACCATGATTAGGGTCGCGTAAGGTCGCCATGATCGTCAGTAAGTTGTCAATTGACGCCATAAGAAGGTTCCTTCATGAAAAAAACGCCCTGTCGAAACAGGGCGAATGTATTAGCGGAGGCGTTTCGCTTCGACCACGTCTTTCACTTGTTCAAGCCGGTTTACAACGCGGCTTAAGGTATCTAAATCAGAGATTTCGAGATCAAAGTCCATGATCGACATTTGCTTTTTATAATCAACCCGGCTTTGCATCCCGGCTACCCGTGCTTTCTCATTGCTTAACACGTTATTGATATCTTTGACCAGCCCGGTTCGTTCGTTTGCCGAAAGGCGAATGCGTACATGGTATTGACCAATATGGCCTTTCCCCCACACCGTGGCGATAATCCGCTCCGGTGCATGATGGCTAAGCTCATTAAGCTGCTCGCAATCTGCACGATGGACCGAAATACCACGCCCTTGGGTAACAAATCCTTTAATGTCATCACCCGGCAACGGCTGGCAGCAGCGCGCGAGATGCGTCATCAGGTTATCAACACCTTCGACAACCACGGCATCGCGGTGGGCTTTGCCGGTGCTCGGTTTTTGTTCGCTTTGCTGCAGTTTTTCTAACAACTGCTGCTCTTCTTCTTCCAGGCTCGGTTTATTAATCAGGCCATTAATATGGTTCACTACCTGATTAATGCGCAAATCACCACTGCCCACGCCGGCATAAAGCTCGTCCAGCGTGTTAACGTTAAAGCGTTTTAGCGCCAAATTGGCATCTTTACTGATGCCGCCAATTTTTTGTAGCTCGGTATCCAAGATTTCTTTACCGGCAGCAATGTTCTTGTCTTTGTCTTGCTTGCGGAACCAAGCATTTATTTTGGCGCGCGCACGACTTGAGTTAACAAATCCATGGCTGGGATTGAGCCAATCTCGCGACGGGTTAGGCTCTTTTTGCGTGATGATTTCAACCTGGTCGCCCATTTGTAGGTGATAGGTGAACGGAACAATTCGCCCTTCTACTTTGGCACCAATGCAACGATGACCCACTTCTGAATGGATGTGGTAGGCAAAATCAAGTGGCGTTGCCCCTATAGGTAAGTCGACGACATCGCCGCGCGGGGTGAACGCATATACCCGATCGTCGAACACTTGGCTACGCAACTCATCAAGCATTTCGCCCGAATCAGACATTTCTTCTTGCCATGCCAATAGCTTACGCAGCCAGGTGATTTTTTCATCGTAGCCACTGCGGCCACTGGCTGAGCCTTCTTTATATTTCCAATGGGCCGCTACACCTAGCTCTGCATCATCGTGCATTTGTTTGGTGCGAATTTGAATCTCAACGGGCTTGCCTTCCGGCCCCAGCACCACGGTGTGAATTGACTGATAACCGTTCGGCTTGGGGTTGGCGACATAATCATCAAATTCTTTGGGTAGATGACGGAACTGGGTATGGACGGCACCTAATGCGGCGTAACAATCCTGAAGTTGATCCGCAATGATGCGCACAGCGCGCACATCAAACAACTCATCAAACTCCAGGTTTTTCTTCTGCATTTTGCGCCAGATACTATAAATATGCTTCGGGCGTCCATATACCTGTGCATTAATATGCGACGCTTCCATTTCCTGCTGGAGCCCTTCGACAAAGGCACTGATATAGTTTTCACGGTCAATGCGTCGCTCGGCCAGCTGCTTGGCGATTTGTTTATAGGTTTGCGCATGTTGGTAACGGAACGCGTAATCTTCAAGCTCCCACTTTAGCTGACCAATTCCCAATCGGTTAGCCAAAGGCGCATAAATGTTAGCGCTCTCTTTCGCTGCTTGCTGACGCACAGACTCTGGCGCATCTTTCACTTCACGTAAATGGCAAATACGCTCGGCGAGTTTAATCACCACGCAACGAAAGTCTTCCACCATAGAGAGCAACATACGGCGCACATTATCAACTTGCGAGGACGTGGCCTCATCGTCGGCTTGGGTATTTAAATGCCGAATCGCAGCGGTCTGCTGCACACCGCGAATCAGGTTGACTATCGACATCGAATAGTCGTCCGCCAGTGTCTCCAGGGTGACCAGTTCGGCGTCGACCATCGGAAATAATAGCGCGGCCAGCAAGGTGTCGGCATCCATGCTTAATGTCACGAGGATTTCGATCATCTCTCGGCCTCGCCACAAAGGCTGGCTGAGTGCTGATTCATCGTCACTCAATGCTCGACAATATTGGTAGCCGTCTAACAAGGCTTGTGTCGTCGATGCGTCTTGCCCGAGTCGCTTAACCCAGGTGTTAAGCTCAAATGTTTCATCTTCGTGTAGGTGGGCTTCTCGTACCGCAACCATAACTGTTCCTATCCTTAACTCTCTTACTGACAAGAGAGGCATGTCGATAACGACAAGCCACTAAACGCTTATGCCCGCTTGTTCGTCACCGGCTTAAACAAGGCCATCGATTCCATGTGTCCTGTTTGTGGAAACATATCCAGCATCCCTAATTTGACAAGTGCATAACCATTATCAAGCAGCACGCGGGCATCGCGCGCCAGGGTGGCAGGATTACAGGACACATAAACAATATGTGAAGCCCTCGATTGTGCCACAAAGTCTATAACACCCGCAGCCCCTGCGCGTGCCGGATCGAGTAAGATTTTGGTAAAATCGAGATGGGTCCACTCTCCTTCTAACGCGTCGCTATTTAAATCAGCTTGATAAAAACAGGTGTTATCACAACCATTTATCTTCGCATTAGCTGCCGCCTGATTCACCATGGCTTGCACGCCTTCCACCCCGACAACGTGCCCAACCAGTTTGGCAGCGGGGACACTAAAGTTACCCAATCCACAAAAGAGATCCAAGACACGATCTTCTTTCTCTAGTGCTAACCAATCCAGTGCCTGTGACACCATGTCCTGATTGACCGTCGGGTTGACCTGAATAAAGTCATTCGGTTGAAACGCAAGGCGACATCCCGCCACTTGGTAATCTGGCGCGGCGCCGATAAGACGTTCAGATGCGCCATCGCCTTGATGAAGATAAAAGGTGCAGCCTTGAGTTTCTGCCCAGTAGCACAATGCTTGACGGTCATCACTGTGCAATACCTTGGTGGTACGCAACGACACTACCGTGGTGTTGTCAGCCTCAATCAGATCAAGATGACCCAAAATACGTCGACCACGCAGGCCATCCAAACACGGGCGCAAGTGCGCAAGCAAGGTATTCAATGACTCACTCAGGACCGGACAATGGCTTACATTGATAATCGCACTGCGTTGGCGAGCACGAAACCCCATTGCCAATGCCCCCTTTTTATCAACCTGAAGACTGATGCGTGCACGACGCCGATACTGCCACGGCCTATCTGTAATAGGTGCCGAGAGTGTTGCCTCTTCCCCAGCAAATTTTTGCATCAGCTCATTCAGCGTTTGCTGCTTATGCGTAACCTGCCCTTCATGGCTTAGATGCTGCAAGCTGCAACCACCGCACTGCTGATAAACCGGGCACCCTGGCTCAACACGTTGTGTGGCGTGGCTATCGAGTTTAATTAATTGGCCGCGCGCATATTGCCGTTTTTGTTCGGTCAGCTGTACCAAGGCTTGCTCTTCCGGCAAGGCACCTGGGACAAACACCGGTTTTTTATCCAAAAAGCCAACGCCATCGCCATGATGGTCTAAGCGTTTAATGGTTATCAGCTGATGCTTTTGCTCAACTTTTTTATTTTTTTCGGGCTTAAAAAAGCGCGCCATGTCGTATTCCAGTGTTTAAAGCTTGTTGCCAAGCCAGTCAAGAGATCCTGCCAGTGGGAGTTGTGATAGTTCGCTGACTATTTTGTGATTGAATCATGTACACTGGCGCTAATTGTCGTGATTATTTTCCCATAGTTTATCTAGCATGACCAAATATGGCCTCCGCACCCGTGTTTCTGTACTCACTATTGCACCGACACTCATCGTTGGGCTATTACTCAGTGCATTTTTCACCAGCACCCGCTATCAAGACCTTGAGCAGCAACTCACGGTAACCGGTTCTGCGATTATAGAACCGCTCGCCATTGCCAGCGAAGTGGGATTGAAAAATGACAGTCGTGAAAACGTGCGCCGGCTCATCGGCTTTGCTCACCGCCAGCATTCTCAGTTTGTGAGAAGTATTGCCGTGTTCGATCGTCGTAACGAGCTGTTTGTGACCTCGAATTACCACCGCAATTTAGCCATGCTCTCCGTCGATAGTGGCCAACCTATTCCCACACAATTACAGGTTAGCCAACAGCAAGATACCTTGATTTTGCGTGCACCGATTTTAGAAATTGGACGCTTTACCCCCGGACTCAATGTCGAGCGCCCTTTGGGGTATATCGCGATGGAGTTGGACCTTAGCTCAGTACGGTTGAAACAGTACCAGGAAATGATCACAGCGCTGGTTATGGTCGCGCTGGGCGGGATTCTCTCCTGCTTTTTCGCTTACCGTTTGATTGCCGATGTGACTCATCCAATCGGCAACATGGTGACCTTGGTCGATAGAATTCGACGAGGCCATCTTGACGTGCGGATTGAAGGTGAGCTGCTCGGCGAGCTGGATACCTTAAAAAATGGCATCAATGCAATGGCAATCTCATTGTCCGAATACCATCTGGAAATGCAACAAAGTATTGATCAGGCGACCAGTGATCTACGCGAAACCTTAGAGCAGCTCGAGATCCAAAACGTTGAGTTAGACATTGCCAAGAAAAACGCGCAAGAAGCGGCACGGGTTAAATCTGAGTTTCTCGCCAATATGTCCCATGAGCTGCGTACACCGCTCAACGGGGTGATTGGCTTTACGCGACAAATGCTAAAAACCGAGCTCAGTAGTAGTCAACGAGATTACCTTCTCACCATTGAAAAATCCGCCAATAACCTGCTGACGATCATCAATGACATCTTAGATTTCTCTAAGCTGGAAGCGGGTAAGTTGCTGTTAGAAAACATTCCGTTCGACGTGCAAGAGATGCTCGACGAAGTGATGCGCCTACTCGCGCCTATGGCGCATGAGAAAGGGCTAGAGCTAACCCTGCGCACCGATGCTCGGATTCCTGCGGGAGCGGTTGGCGATCCGCTTCGTATCCAACAAGTTTTAATCAATTTGATTGGCAACGCGGCGAAATTTACCGAGCGAGGTAATATTGATGTCAGTGTCGATCTTAAACAGCTACACGATGAAACCGTCGAACTGCAGTTGATGGTCAAAGACACCGGCATTGGGATCTCTGAACGTCAACAAGCGCAGCTTTTCCAAGCGTTTAGACAGGCAGACGCCAGTATCTCGCGCCGTTATGGCGGTACTGGGCTCGGGCTTGTGATCACGCAAAAATTAGTCCAACAAATGGGCGGCGATATTGGCTTTACCAGTCGCCTTCACCAAGGTTCATCATTCTGGTTTACGCTGCAGCTGACACAAACTGATTTACCGGTATCGCAGCCACTCGACATCGAGCCTTTGGTCGGGCGCGATATTCTGATTGTGGAGCCCAATGCGCGTACCAGAGAGATTTTGCGCAAACGACTGAGCCAGGTGGGCCTAAACGTTGATACCGCGTCCGGCACCCATGTGCTCACTGACCGTCAGTATCATTTTGCTCTCCTTTGTTTTGATGCAGGGAGCATGCCTGCGCTCAGTGAGATGCAAGATGCAGTCAGTCTCTGTGAGCAGCAAGCGCAGTCAGTCGTCGTTTGCTTACCCACCACCGAACTCGAAGCATCCGAGCATCTTTTGAAAGCCGGTGTACGAGCGTGTGTCGCCAAGCCGATCCCGCAGCGTAAACTATTGGAAACACTGCTTGGTTCACCCGAGCCGGCGCCTTTGCCGCTACCTCAACCTAACACCACGCAAAAGGCGCCCTACACCGTAATGACTGTCGATGATAATCCTGCGAACTTGAAACTGATCGCAGCCTTGTTGGCTGAGCGGGTAGAGAAAGTCGTGACCGCAGATGATGGCGTCAAAGCCTGTCACTGGCACACCAATACGCCTTTGATATCATTTTGATGGATATTCAAATGCCTGAAATGGACGGTGTCACCGCTAGCCAAGAAATCCGTAAAGCGGGACTCAACCAGCAAACGCCGATTGTAGCAGTAACCGCTCATGCGATGCCTGGTGAGCGTGAGCGCCTTATTGATGCCGGGATGGACGATTACCTCACCAAGCCCATTGAAGAGGCCATGCTAGAAAGCACCCTGAGCCGTTGGCTGCATTTTGATGACACGGTAGCACCTCATCAACCGCGCCATTACCCACTTATTCGGCTAACCAGGATCACAGTGCGCGTCATCTGGACTGGCAGCGGGCGCTCAACCAAGCAGCAGGCAAGGCCGATCTCGCCAAAGAAATGCTAGAAATGTTACTCGCCTCTTTTACGTCAGTGAAGAAGGTGGTCGCTAGTGCGTTGGCGGGAGAGTCAGAGACCGATAGCTTATGGCAAGCCATCCACAAGCTCCACGGTAGCTGTGCTTATAGCGGTGTGCCTCAACTGAAAAGCCTGTGTCACGAGTTAGAAACGCAATTAAAAGCCGGGGCAGATATCGCAGCTGTCGAACCTGAGCTGTTAGAGCTCCAAGATGAGATTGCACATATTGAGCAACTGGCACCGCAATATCTCGATAACGCGCAGGGCTGTTAACCCGTTTCTAAGATAACATACGCGACCGCGTAGGCCTTTTCATCCGATAAGGTCAGCCAACAGTGCGCAACGCCACGCTCACGTGCCAATTGGGCAGCACGGCCAGAAAGGCTTAGGGCCGGCTGGCCGGAAGTCTGATTCGTAATGGTAAAATCATGAAACGTGACACCATCGGCAATCCCAGTTCCTAGCGCTTTCGCCGCGGCTTCTTTCGCAGCAAAGCGCTTGGCCAAGTAACGAGCAGGCGCATGATGAGTTGCCATATGGTCCCGCTCACTATCGGTTAGGATCCGATCGGCAAAGCGCGATTGGCGTGCAAACGCTTTTTCAATACGCGCAATCTCAACAATGTCTGTACCAATTCCAACAATGGCCATTTAGCGACGCGCCGCTTCCATAATCGCTTTCATATCCGCCACCGCTTTTTGCAAACCATCAAACATTGCACGACCTATGATTGCATGACCAATATTCAGTTCATGCATTTCTGGCATCGCCGCGATGGGAGTGACGTTATGATACGTCAAGCCATGACCCGCATTCACTTTGATCCCCAAATCGACAGCAGAGCTTGCCGCTGCGGAGATCTTTTTAAGCTCCGATTGACGATCGTTGTCATTAGTTGCATCCGCGTAGTGGCCCGTATGCAGCTCAATAAAGGGCGCACCACATTGGTGAGCCGCTTCAATTTGATTGCGATCAGCATCAATAAAAAGGGAAACCTTAATCCCAGCTTCGCTCAGACGCTGGGTTGCCGCTTTCACTTTATCCAGCTGGCCCGCGACATCCAAGCCCCCTTCGGTGGTGAGCTCTTCACGTTTTTCCGGGACCAAACAAACAAATTCAGGTTGAATCTCGAGCGCAATCTCAACCATTTCATCGGTCACCGCCATTTCCAGATTCATACGCGTTTGTAGCGTTTCTTTGAGTAAACGGACATCGCGATCAGTGATGTGGCGACGATCTTCACGAAGATGCACGGTGATCCCTGCCGCTCCAGCACGCTCAGCTAACTCCGCCGCATGAACCGGATCCGGATACGCGGTACCACGTGCATTACGTATCGTCGCAACGTGATCAATGTTCACACCGAGGTAAATTTTATCCATGATTATTTCCTTCTAAACAATTCTCTGCTTTTTAGCGGCTTAGGGCCAAGATAAGGTTTGAGCGCCATGCGTGTAAAACGCTTGGCGGCGCGCAGCTGTGCCACCGTTTCAAAATGTCGTGTCGCCAACGCTCGTAGATCAGCGCCAGTAAATTGCCGATGTTGGCTTTTCATGATCGACGCGACAAAGCCTTGCTGCTCACGATATAGATACGTCATAGTATCGTTGATCGGGTCGCCGCTACCAGCACAATGAAGAAAATCAACGCCATAGCCTAGTGCTTCTAACAGCGCAAGCTCGAAGCAGCGTAATGCAGGCTCTGGGTTGTGATAGCGGGCAAGCTGGGTTAAGGCGGTGACATAATCGAAAAATAACGCTGGGTAAGGCGTATGAGGCTCAAGCACACGCATAACTAACTCATTGAGGTAAAAGCCGGAATACAGAGCATTGCCTGATAAAGGCAGCGCGAGGCCTGTGGCCTCAGCACTGCGCAATGTACGTAATTCACCGCGTCCCCCCACTTGAGCAGCAAGGGAGTAAAAGGCTGCAGTGCGCCTCTTATGGCCGAACGGGGACGACGTGCTCCCTTGGCGAGAAGCGTGATACGCCCCTCGAACTCAGAGAACACATCTAAGAGCAGACTCGATTCACTATAGGGCGCGAATGCAGCACAAAACCACGTTGAAAGCCGTCCACTCACCCTCTCCTGAGTGCATGGACCCGATGATCGGGCCAATTAAAGATCGTCGATATAGCCTAAACTGCGCAACGCGCGTTCGTCATCAGCCCAGCCGGATTTCACTTTCACCCAAAGCTCAAGATAGACCTTACGTTCGAAGAGATCTTCCATGTCTAAGCGTGCCTCTCGGCCAATGCGTTTGATCTTTTCGCCGCCTTTACCAATGACCATTTTCTTCTGGCCGGTACGCTCAACTAAAATCAAACCATTAATATGAAAGCCATCGGTTTCAGGGTTGTAGTCAAAACGTTCAATTTCAACCGTCACTGAATAAGGCAGCTCTTCACCGGTAAAACGCATCAGCTTTTCACGGATAATTTCTGAGGCCATAAAACGCTGAGAGCGGTCGGTAACATATTCTTCAGGGAAGTAGAATTCAGACGCCGGCAACGCATCACGAACACGCTGCTCGACCACATCAATATTGGTCCCGTTTTTCGCTGAAACCGGGATCACGTCGACAAACGGCATCTTCTCTGACAACGCTTGTAGATGCGGAAACAGCTCCGTCTTCTCTTTAACGTTATCCACTTTGTTGACCAACAAAACCGTCGGCAATTCTGAACGCGCTAGCTTATTAAGCACCATTTCATCGTCATTGGTCCAATGTGTACCATCCACGAGAAACAATACCAATTCAACGTCGGTTAACGAGCTGTTTGCAGCCCGATTCATAAGACGGTTAATGGCGCGCTTTTCTTCAATGTGTAGCCCAGGCGTATCGACATACACCGCCTGGTAGTTATCCCGGGTATCCACGCCCATGATTCGGTGACGCGTGGTTTGGGGTTTACGCGAGGTAATCGACAACTTTTGCCCTACCAAGCGGTTCAGCAATGTTGATTTTCCTACGTTCGGGCGGCCAACAATGGCAATAAAGCCGCAGCGCTGTGTGTCAGTCATTATGTCAACTTCTGTAGTGCGAGTTCTGCAGCCGCTTGCTCTGCCTTGCGACGACTACTGCCTTTTCCAATCACAGAACGCTCCAGTCCTGATATCTGGCACTCTACCGTAAACTCTTGGTTGTGTGCTTCACCCTTCACTTTCATCACCGTATAAGACGGTAACGGTTTACGTTTTCCCTGCAAGAGCTCTTGCAAACGGGTTTTCGGATCTTTTTGGCTGACACCCGGTTCAATGGTTTCGAGTCGCTGCTGATACCATTGCAAGATAATATCTCGTACCCGGTTAATATCACTGTCTAAAAAGATGGCGCCAATCAATGCTTCTACAGCGTCAGCCAAAATCGAATCGCGGCGAAAACCGCCACTTTTAAGTTCTCCTGGGCCAAGGCGCATGACTTCGCCCAGAGAAAACTCCCGCCCAATTTCGGCTAGTGTATTACCGCGCACTAAGGTCGCGCGCATCCGACTCATATCCCCTTCATCCACTTTACGGAAAGCGATGATAAAGATCCTCGGCAATCACGAAGCTAAGAATTGAGTCACCCAAAAATTCGAGACGCTCATTATGTGTGCCATTGGCACTACGGTGCGTCAACGCCAGTTCAAGCAATGCAGCACTGCTGACTGATAGCCGATCTCTCGCTGCAATTTATCTGTTAGTTTTGTCATCATAGTCCAGAATTAATCAATTCCACCAATACGGTTAAAGCGTATCCCTGTCGGTATCCACGATGGTAGCCAGCTGTCACTGTTGCGCTCGAATTCGAAGCTGACCCAAATAGCCACCGCTTTGCCGACTAAGTTGCGCTCAGGCACAAAGCCCCAAAAGCGGCTATCCGCACTGTTATCGCGGTTATCACCCATCATAAAGTAATGCCCTTCCGGCACCACCCAACGATTGACGCCCGGACGTGGCTGATAGGCACTGATTCGATCGCGCTTATTCGGATGGACAAGGATCTGATGCGCTTGCTCACCCAGCTGCTCTTGTGCTTGCACCAGATTCACACCACCTTGTGCAAATTCACTAGGCTGAATGTTATCTATCGCGACAGGCTGGCACTGCGCTTCGCCTTTAGGCTGAATACACAAGCGCTTATCTTCATACACAATGGTATCGCCGGGTAGCCCCACCGTACGCTTGATATAGTCAATATTCGGCTGCGGCGGATATTTAAACACCACAATGTCACCGCGCTCAGGTTTGCCAGTATCAACCAGTTCAGTGTGAAAAGCCGGATCACGCAGCCCATAGGCAAATTTTTCCACCAAAATAAAATCGCCAACCAATAAGGTTGGCATCATCGAACCGGACGGAATTTGGAAAGGCTCATAAATGAATGATCGCAACACTAAAACCACCGCGATCACCGGGAAAATAGACGCCATATTCTCAACCCAACTCGGTTGTGGCATCACTTTCGCGACTTGTTCGGCATCCAAATCAGTCTGTGCGACCTTCAGTGCTTTGCCTGCAGCCTGGCGGCGACGCGGCGCCCAGCGGTATTTATCTAACGCCCAAACCAGGCCGGTGACCAAGGTCACCAGCACTAAAATTAAAGAAAACGTATTGGCCATCATGGAATCCGTTGTTATTTATCTTTGCCCACATGCAAAATGGCCAAGAAAGCTTCTTGCGGCAGCTCGACATTACCGACCTGCTTCATGCGCTTCTTACCTTCTTTTTGTTTTTGCAATAGTTTTTTCTTACGACTCACATCACCGCCGTAACATTTTGCCGTGACGTTTTTACGCAACTGCTTGACGGTTGAACGGGCGATAATGTGATTGCCAATCGAGGCTTGGATGGCGATATCAAACTGCTGACGCGGAATAAACTCTTTCATTTTTTCCACTAGCTCGCGACCACGCGGTTGCGCATGAGCACGGTGCGTAATAATCGCCAGTGCATCGACACGCTCGCCATTCAGTAAGATATCCACCCGTACCATGTCAGACACGTCGTAACGTTCGAAGTTATAATCTAACGAGGCATAACCGCGCGATGTTGACTTAATACGGTCGAAAAAGTCCAACACGACTTCCGCCATGGGTATGTCATAGGTCAGCGCAACTTGATTGCCGTGATAAACCATATCCACTTGGGCACCACGCTTCTCAACACACAAGGAAATCACATTGCCGACGAATTCATTGGGCACCAAGATATTACAACGCGCGATAGGCTCACCAATGGCTTGAATGTCATTCACTGGGGGCAGCTTGGCTGGGCTGTCTACATAGATGACTTCACCATCGTTTTGCGTGACTTCGTAAACAACCGTAGGGGCTGTGGTGATCAGCTCAAGGTCGTATTCTCGCTCCAGGCGCTCTTGAATGATCTCCATGTGCAGCATGCCAAGGAAACCACAACGGAAACCGAAGCCAAGCGCCGCAGAGCTCTCTGGCTCAAAGAAAAGCGACGCATCATTGAGGCTTAACTTATCCAAGGCATCACGGAAGTTTTCATAATCATCGGATGAAATCGGGAATAAGCCCGCGTACACCTGAGGCTTAACTTTTTGGAACCCTTCAATCCGTTTTTCGCAGCCGTTTTTGGCATGGGTGATGGTGTCGCCCACGGGTGCGCCGAGGATATCTTTGATCCCACAAATCACCCAGCTACTTCACCGGTTTGCAAACCATTAAGCTCTTTACGCTTGGGCGTGAAAATGCCAATGCTGTCCACGTTCCATTCTTGGCCCGTGCTCATGATTTTCACTTTGTCGCCTTTTTTGAGCGAGCCTTCACGAATGCGCACTAACGAGACGACCCCAAGATATTTATCGAACCAAGAGTCGATAATCAACGCTTGAGTGGGGGCGTCGGGGTTACCTTCCGGCGGTGGAATAAGGCGAACAATATCTTCGAGTACGTCATCGACTCCAACCCCTGTTTTGGCTGAACAACGCGTGGCTTCAATGGCTTCAATACCAACAATATCTTCGATTTCTTGCGCCACACGGTCTGGATCGGCGGCCGGTAAATCGATTTTGTTCAGGACAGGGACCACTTCAAGGTCCATATCCATTGCGGTGTAGCAGTTGGCGAGCGTCTGTGCTTCAACCCCTTGTCCTGCATCCACCACCAGCAAAGCACCTTCACATGCCTTCAGTGAGCGCGACACCTCATAAGAGAAGTCGACGTGTCCTGGCGTATCGATGAAGTTCAACTGATACTCATTGCCGTCTTTGGCTTTATAGTTCAGTGTCACACTTTGTGCTTTGATGGTGATACCGCGTTCACGTTCCAGATCCATGGAGTCAAGGACCTGCTCTGCCATTTCCCGGTCAGTAAGGCCGCCGCATACGTGAATGAGTCGATCAGAAAGCGTCGACTTACCGTGGTCAATATGGGCGATGATCGAAAAGTTACGAATATGCTTCATAAGTGGGTGTGACTTACTCGTTATCAATAAGAATGGGATCCTAAGATCAATTGGGCTGGATTCTACCGAAAATAGTGGCTAGTCGCTATCCTGGTGTCTGGTATTTATCACTGCCAACTCGGAAATTGGCTCTCCCATGATACGCAGAAGCTCAGGTTGCTGCTGTTCGGCACTCCCGACATATTTCGCTAAACGTCGTGCGATACCGACCCCAAGGGCACCGAAGCCTAGGCTCAGTGCGATAACACCTCCTTCACCGCTGCCTGCCAACGCGGCAAAGAAAAATTGCCCCAGTAAGGCGCCCACGAACATCATCATTAATGGCACCATATAAACCACGAGCGCCGAGCGGACCAAGGTGGCTTCACCGAGGCCAATTTCAACGAGAGTTCCTGTCGGCAGCGGTTCTGGCGAACGAACGCTGACATGGTTCACTTTTCCGGGTAGGGCCTTGGACACAATGCCAGTGCCACACTGGCTTTGCGATTTGCAGCTGCCACAGCTGGTTTGCTGCTGACAGGCAAGGGACAGCCAGCCGTCTTGGTACCCTGTTACCTCCGCCAGTGCTTTAATCATGGTGCAACCTTTTACTCTGTCTGTGATGTTGGCATGCGATTAATACGAACCGAATCAGCAATCCGTTTAGCGGTCTCCGGTGGAATGTCCCCCACCACTGTAATTTCGGCGTTGCCATTGATAACACTGTGCAGCGTCCGTCGGCCTTGGCGCACTATCTGTTTACGCACGGAGACATCGTCGGCTTTGGCTAAATAAACAGAAAAACTAAAAAGGCCGTCGCTAAACATTTGGCTTTCCACTGCCCGCTTAGTCATCATTAAGCGATGGCGGTTACTGTACACAGGCTTAAAGCCATCTGGCAGCACCGTCACCTGCCAATCCAGGTCAGAGCGGCGGGTTGTTTGTGGGAGGGTTAATACCGGCGGCAGGGCTAACTGCGTGAGTTTTTGCATCGCGTCGTTAATTTTAGGCGTAACCACCAGCGATAAGGCGCGATATTGTTCAAGCGGATCCCCATCTCGGTCAAGTAAATCGGCTCTCACCGGTAGGTGACTGTCTTGGTCTAGCCAAAGCACGTACGAATATCGCTCACCATCTTTCGGTGTGATACGTACAACCTGGCAATCCATGCCCGCCTCGCGCGCATGCCCCATCGAGACAAAGTCATAATGGTTTGCCAGTATATCAATATCGGCCTGAATGAGGGTAGGCAATGGTGCCACCATATGATCACTGGCGATCGTGAAAGGGTCATAACCAGGTTCAAAATAGCTGATTTCCTTTCCGCGACGAATTACTTCTCGCGACGGACCACTCAAATACATGAGATGACCAAACGCTTCGCCACCTATACGTGCATGGCGAAAACGCAGTGGCTCTAGGCTATTTTTGCCAACGAGAATGTAGGACAGTTCATAGTCCAAGGTATCGCTTGCGGTATCCATTTGATGTAACAAAGCCTCGGCAGAGGGTTCGGCCGAGGCTTGCGCAGACATCAAACTGACCAGCGCAAGCGCACCGATCAGAGTTTTTTTCATTGCTTACTACTGCTTGTCGACGGTGCCATTGTCTGATTGCTAGACAGACTATCCTTATTCAACCTTAGCTGCAATTCATAGTCTTTGAGCATTGCATTTACGCGCCGACGCTGCTCCATCATTTCAGATTCTGAAGGCGTCGCACGCAAATCATTCCGGCTTAAACTCACCGGTTCAGCAGCACCTGCAAAAGGAATCGTTTCCAATACTGGCGGTTGGGTTTGATTGCCAACCTCCGGAGACGTTGGTTCAGACTGGTTATAATGCTGCACGCCTACGATCACGGCGAGAGAAACACAAGCGGCGACACTGACCTGAGTGAGCTGTTGCAGCCAGCCAGGGAGGTGGCGACGCGCCTTTTCCGGACGCGGCTGTGACTCGTGCATCGGGTGCACGTTACTGTCAACGTGAGCGCCTTGATAAGCCGGTTCTGCTTCCAACGCGGACGCGACAGAATCGGCAATGTTCCATTGCAACGAGCCAGGCGCGTCACCACGCATCACATCACGAATGATGCCGAAGTCGCTCCAGGTCTGTTGTGCGCTATTATCTCGCTCTATGTCATGGATCACCGACGTGTCCACCCGTTCGCCATCTAATAACGCCGAAATTTTTTCTTTATCCGTCATTCAAGTCACCGTCATGCAGCCAGTAAAACTCGTTACCGTTTCATCAGTGGCCGGATGCGCTTTTCTACCGCTTCACGCGCTCGAAATATACGCGACCGTACCGTACCGACTGGACAATCCATTACCTGTGCAATTTCCTCATAACTGAGCCCATCGAGCTCTCGTAAGGTGATTGCGGTTCTTAAGTCGTCAGGCAGTGTTTCAATGGTCGAAAACACCACCTGCCTCAATTCTTCAGACAACATCAAGTTTCAGGGTTCGATATTTCTTTTAACGACCCCCCACTTTCGTAATTTTCTGCTTCGTCGGCGTCAATATCGCTGCCTGGTGGACGTCGTCCTTGTGCCACCAAATGGTTTTTCGCGGTGTTCACTGCAATGCGATACAACCAAGTATAAAACGCACTTTCGCCACGAAACCCCGGCAAAGCACGATACGCTTTAATAAACGCTTCTTGTGCGATATCCGGAATATCACCACTATGTGAGCCTACATAGCGGGCTATAAGGTTACATACCTTATTTTGATATTTGACGACTAACAGATTGAAAGCTTGCTTGTCACCATTCTGTACACGTTCTATTAGAACCTGGTCGGTTAGCTGCTCGCCCATTCGAGCGTTTACTCCTTGGTTGATCTTTTCGCCCGATTATCGACATTCTAGGTCCGACGTTGTCAGAGCGCGGTTAAACCCGCTTGCGAGCTTTCGCTGAGAATTCGATGACCGCTTAGGAGAAAAGTTCCTCACCATGTTGGTTTTATTATGCGTGAAATCACATTACTGTGACGGAATGACCAAAGCGCGCGTCTTTGGCTGCGTGTATTGTCCCCCAAACAATGCCACGGTTGCAAACTTTCACCCAAGCGAGACTGGATTTGATCTTAGCGCGCGCGGCCGCGTCAAATTGGTGTAACATTGGGAGCGCAGAAAGAGGATTAGGGATCATGACGACCACAACTCAGGAACATCAATGTGACGTGTTGGTCATCGGCAGCGGTGCCGCTGGCTTATCGTTGGCGCTACGTTTGGCGCCCACGCACCGGGTTATCGTACTCAGTAAAGGCCCTCTCAGTGAAGGGGCGACACTCTACGCACAAGGCGGCATCGCTGCTGTTTTTGACGAACAAGACTCGGTGGAGTCCCATGTCGAAGATACACAAATAGCCGGTGGCGGTATCTGTGATACCGATGTTGTCGACTTTATCGCCCGTAACGCCAAAGACTGTGTTCAATGGCTGATTGATGGCGGCGTGCCCTTCGATCAAGAAGACAGTGATGATGAAACCCCGCGTTATCATCTCACTCGCGAAGGTGGTCATAGTCATCGACGTATTCTACACACCGCCGATGCAACCGGTATGGCGGTGCAAAACTCATTGCAAGATAACGTTCGACAACATCCTAATATCACCCTACTCGAGCGTCATAACGCGCTAGACATTATCACGCGTAAAAAAGTCGGGCTCGGCGGCCTAATCATGTGTTAGGGGCCTATATTTGGAATCGCAATCAAGAAGTTGTAGAAACTGTCCGCTGCAATTATGTGGTGCTGGCAACAGGTGGTGCGTCTAAAGTGTATCAGTACACCTCTAACCCAGACGTCTCTTCTGGTGATGGTATTGCGATGGCATGGCGAGCGGGTTGCCGTGTCGCGAATCTTGAGTTCAATCAGTTCCACCCGACTTGTTTATACCACCCTGACGCGCGTAACTTTTTGCTAACCGAAGCATTACGTGGTGAAGGTGCGCACCTAAACGCCCGGATGGATCGCACTTTATGCAAGACTTTGATCCGCGTGGTGAGCTTGCTCCCCGTGATGTCGTGGCGCGTGCGATTGATTATGAAATGAAACGGCTTGGCGCTGATTGTATGTATCTCGATATCAGCCATAAAGATCCGAAATTTATCACCAAGCACTTCCCCACCATTTACGAGAAGCTAAAAGAGTACGGCATTGACTTGACCCAAGACGCCATCCCGATAGTTCCGGCCGCTCACTATACCTGTGGTGGCGTGATGGTGGATAAAAATGGCACCACGGATCTGCCTGGTTTATATGCCATTGGTGAAGTGAGTTATACCGGGCTACACGGTGCAAATCGCATGGCTTCTAACTCGTTGCTCGAATGTGTGGTGTATGCGTGGTCTGCCGCTGAGCATATTAAAGCCCATTCAGACCATATAGAGCCACACACAGCGTTGCCAGCTTGGGATGAGAGCCAAGTCATTTGTTCCGATGAGGAAGTGGTGATTCAGCACAATTGGCATGAGCTGCGCCTGTTTATGTGGGATTACATGGGGATTGTGCGCTCAACCAAGCGCTTAGAACGTGCTTTGCGTCGCATTGAGCTACTTAAACAAGAAACGCACGAGTACTACGCTAATTTTCGTGTCTCGAATAACTTGCTCGAATTACGTAATTTACTCCAAGTCGCTGAATTGATGGTGCGTTGTGCCATGCAACGCAAAGAAAGTCGTGGTCTACATTACACCATTGACTATCCTGACACTCATGCCCAATCAGGTCCGACCATCCTCGTTCCCGATCAGCCTTGCTAATGTGGCGCATGGTATCGTCGCAATAAACAACGGCCAGTCTCTCGACTGGCCGTATGATTAGCTTTTAAATTCACTTACGGCCCGCTCTAAGTTAGCCGCTTCTTCTGCGACTTGATGAGCAGCTTGACGGTTTTGGCTCGCGCGTTCAGTACTCGTCTGGGCAATGTCTTGAATGTTGTGTACGTTCTGGTTAACTTCTTTAGCAACCGAGCTTTGCTGCTCTATCGCCGTCGCAATATGCGTACTCATATCCATAATCTGTTGCATATCTTGCATAATCTGTGACAGCTCTTGCGAGGCGGCATAGACTTTGGTGACAGAGCTTTCGCCATCTTCTCGACTTTGCTCCATACGCTCTGCTACTGACTGTGTTTGCGCCTGCAGCGAGGTAATAATGCCCGATATTTCATCGGTCGATTGCCGAGTACGAGTCGCTAATTGACGCACTTCATCCGCGACTACTGCAAACCCTCGTCCTTGCTCCCCCGCACGCGCGGCCTCGATGGCTGCATTGAGTGCCAGCAGATTCGTTTGCTCTGAAATGTCTTTAATGACATCCAATACCGAGCCAATGGTTTCAGACAGCTTACTCAGTTCAAGCACCTCGTTACTGGTATTGCTGAGTGTCTCGGCCAATGTCATGATCATCGTCTGGGTATCATCCACCACTTGCTGTCCATTTTGCGCACGACCTAGGCTGGTTCTCGCGTTATCAGCCGCCTGATCGGTATTGCCGGCAATATCCCGAATCGTGCTTTCCATTTCATTCATCGCCGTTGCAGCATGGGTCGTTTCATCCAGCTGCGTCGCCAGTGCGGTGCCGGTTTGCGCCGTGCGAGACTCCACCTGCTCTGCGCTTTGGTGTAAAGCCTGCACCGCTCGGCTAACATCGACCACCATTTTTTGAATACTACTCAGCATCTGATTGACATCGTTTGCCATCAGTGAAATTTCATCTTGCCCAGTCTCATCGGCGCGCAAGGTCAGATCCCGTTGCTGAGTAATGGCCGCCATCTGCTGACTGAACAGCGCGATGCGCCGTTGAATACCTCGGTTCATCCACAGAGAAACCACCGTCATGATGATCGCTAATATCAATACTATCGACCCCGTCACTATCGTGGTCTGGCGTAGCGCTTGATCGATCGCTTGCTGGTATTCTTTGCTTAACGCGTCAAACATATTTTCCACTTGGTGCGTTTGACTCCGTATCTCGCCCAAAAGCCCTTTATCTGGCGCCAAACCTAATGCTTTTTTCTGCGCAACAACGTTTTCAACTTCAGACTGGTGAGCTTTAAACAGTGCCAATAGATCACCTTCAAGATAATCTGTTAAGGCATCCATATGATTTTGGTATTGGTCGATGTAATCCAGATGACTGCTTTGAACAAACAGCTTGGCGTCCGCCACTAACAAGCGAGCACTGCTTTCCAGCACAATATCGTTTTCAGTTGCGGCCACGAGCGCTTGACTCGCGCTTTGCATTTGGCCTCTTAAGCCTTGCTCTGTCGTTAAACCTAATGTTTGGTAGCCGTCACCCAGTTCGCTGAACCCATTTGCATAAGCTTGCATGGCTGTCTTAACGTCATCAATCGTGACGGTTTCTAACCCAAGGGAGGCACTGCGTGCTCGAAAGTCGGTCAGTTGCTGATTAAAGGTTGCGATGTTGTTTTCAAACCGAGAGAGGTATTTGGGATCCATCCGAGCAAGAAAGTCTTTTTCATTACGGCGTAAATTAAGAAGTACGACCTCGAGATCGGACACCGCGGTTAACTGGCGATGCATTTTATCCAACCGCGTTTCCGCGTTCCACGCCGCTGCCATAACAGCGAGTAATGCCAACACCGACATCACGGTAAGAGAAAGTAACTTGTGTTTTATTTTCATAACGGCCCTACAACACCTTCAGAGCAAGACTGGATTAATCACGTACTTGCACTAACTATCGGCGATGTTAGTAAAAAGTAAAGCAAGGCAACCAACGCGTCATAAATATGTCACAAACTATCCTGCTTTGGTTGACAATAATGCCGATAAAGCAGACGAAAATGATAGTCCGGCAAGCCATGGCGCCACAAATACAAACAGCGCGCATCCGATTGCGCTTTGAGCATCATCAGCCAAGCGTCGCCCAGATACATGTAATGGGTTGGCGTTCACCGCTGGGTAGCCTTATCCAATCATCAAAATACACAGTGACACAGCCGGTGCTCTCGACCAGTCGGTGTTGAAAGTGAATCAATTCACGGACAACATGAAGCGTCAGGAAAGCACGCGCGCAAAGTGGGAGGGACACATGCACCGCCAATAGCCATGCCACCATCATGCCGACCAGGAATAAACAGACGGTGACATAGCGCGGGCAATGGAGTTGGCTATGTACGCAACTTACTTCGGTTATAGGCAACCACCTTCTCGACAACAGAGACCATCTTAGGGTCGTCAGGTTTACCATGCCCCATCAGCCAGGCAAACAGATCCGGGTCGGCGCTTTCTAAAAATGCGACAAAATCCTGTTTTTCATTTTCATTCAATGTGTCGTAGCATGCCTCAAAGTAGGGCATGACTAATACATCAAGCTCCAGCATCCCGCGACGGCATGCCCAACGAATTCGCGCTTTATCTTCAGTGTTAACCATGTTGACCTCTATCACTGATATCAGTGGATGGATACTATCAACGCCAGGGTCTGACGACCACTTTTCCCAAAAAAGAAAAGACGAATCTGAGAGCTCTCTAGCGTTAATCCGTCGTTTGGCGCAATACCCTTACAATACAAAGGCTGACAAGCCTGTTATGCACCATTACTATACGAGAAATAGCCTGTGTTTTCTCAACGGAGAGCGTGATTTATATGAGCGAATGGTATCAAACCCAAGCTTTTGAGCCTGTGGCACAACACCCCAGTGACCAGACGCCGGAACTGGCCATTGTTGCCCTCGATAATTGGGCGTTAACCAAAATTAGTGGCGACGACACTAAGTCATACTTACAAGGCCAGCTCACTTGCGATATTGAGCAGCTCGACGTGGATCAATCGACCTTAGCGGCGCATTGCGATCCAAAAGGTAAAGTCTGGTCCGTGTTACGTTTTTTCCACTTCCAAGATGGCTTAGCCATGGTGCAGCCGGCATCGATTGAGGCAACCCAATTACAGGAAGTCAAAAAATACGCCATCTTCTCTAAGATCGCATTTGATAAAGTCGACTGCGTACTTCTTGGCGTGGTTGGTACCCAAGCGGAAAAGTGGGTGACTGACCACTTTGGCCCACAAGGTAACGTCCGCCAGGGCGAGCAGGGAACGGCGGTGATGATCGCGCCTCATCGTTGGTTACTCGCGATCACTCCCGATGCGGCAACCGCGCTCGTGAATCAGTATCAGTCGTCCGCGGTCCCTCTCAGCAGTGAATATTGGGATCGATATGAAATCGATGCCGCACTCCCTCGCATAGAAGCCGCAACCAGTGGTGAGTTTATTCCTCAATCGTTGAATTTGCAGGCATTGAATGCCATCAGCTTCACCAAAGGCTGTTATACCGGCCAAGAGACCGTTGCTCGCGCTAAATACCGAGGAATAAACAAGCGGGCTATGTATAAACTCACAGGACAAGCCACACATACACCGGTAGCAGGGGATAAAATCGAGCGTTCTGTCGGTGAAAACTGGCGCTCTGGTGGAACCGTGATTGCCGGTTACCGTCAAGCTAATGGCCAGGCAGCAGTGCTAGCGGTTCTGCCAAACAACCTCGATGACGAGACAGCATTTCGCCTAGCGGATGCGCCAGAGTTTATCTGGCAGCGTGAGCCTCTACCTTACTCTCTGACTGACGATGAATAAGTAGTGAGCTTGGCATCTCCCATACGGCTTGGCAAACACAGGGACCGCGGCGCTTGATCACGCCGACGTCACTTACCGGGAAGCCAATAAACAGAAAGGGATCCCGCCAGGATCCCTCACTCGTTAATGCTAGTGGCACACGGTTGGTACTACACCTTAATCGGCATCTTGGTCGCCTAAGGTTTCTTCATACCCTTGTGCATCAAACAAGGCATCAATTTCTGATTCGTCAGTGGCTTGAACTTGAAAGAGCCAACCATCGCCGTAAGGATCGCTGTTGACTAACTCTGGGGCGCTATCCAACTCCTCATTCACGGCGATCACTTGCCCGGAAATCGGCGCATAAATATCTGACGCCGCTTTGACCGACTCGGCCACTGCGCAATCATCCCCGGCATCAAAGGTGTCACCTTCATCGGGTAAATCAACAAAAACCATATCACCAAGCAACGCTTGAGCATGATCGGAAATGCCAATGGTGAAGAGGCCTTCCCCTTCAGGACGCACCCACTCATGCGTCTCAGTAAATTTTAATCCGGATGGAATATCGCTCATAATATTGTTCCTTGTTAGACCCAGTGACCTTGTTATACCCAATACTCAGGTTGTAGCCAGTGCTCTGGTTGTACCCAGTGCTAATGTGCAACATCCGTCGGTAAATACAAACTTCCAGGCAAGCTGTTCGTCATGCTGTTTAGCATATTTTCTTTTTTTTCGCCAATTTCCGTTGTCACACGATCATGAAAAATGGACGCGCCGAGCAGGTGGCTTCGCGAGATCAGGGAGCTCTCCCTCTAGCCCCAAGCTTGGCCATTTAAGGCGTGTTGGCGCGTAGGTGATTCACCGCGCGCATACCCACACCACGAACGAGCTTTTTCACTGGGTTTTGACCATCAAACAAGCTCCGGAATCCCTGCATCGCCGCAATCATTTGCATGGCTTCCGCTTTACGCCAACGCTCGAAATGACGCAGTGACGCATACGCCCCGACATCTTTCCCTTTTTCTGAAAGTTGCGCGAGTGTCTGTGCTAACGCGGCCGCATCTAACATCCCTAAATTCACCCCTTGGCCGGCAAGCGGATGAATGGTATGTGCGGCATCACCGATAAGGGCAATGCGCTCAGAGGCAAAATTCTGAGCATAACGCATGGTAAGAGGATAACTCGCACGCGGTCCGGCCACCTCACATCGGCCTAATCTAGCGTCAAAGGCAGCCGTGAGCGCCCGCTCGAATCCATCAGACGCCATGTCGCGATACTCCGACGCTTGTTCAGGCGGCACCGACCAAACAATGGAACATAAATGCGGATCGGACAGTGGTAGAAACGCTAAAGGGCCATCAGGCGTAAAAACCTGACGCGCAACGCCTCGATGAGGGGCTTCTGTACGTACCGTTGCCACCACAGCATGGTGTCCATAATCTCGCTGAACCAATGGAAAGTGTGCTTGCTCGCGCACCCATGAGCGAGCGCCATCGGCTCCGACAACCAGCTTTGTCGTCACACCACCTCCCGAGGCCAATTGCAACCAGGTTTCGCGCTCACCTTGCATCATAGACTGGCACTGCTCAGGCATGAGCATGGTGACATTACTCTGCTGCTGCACTTTGTCGAGCAGGGCAAGTTGAATCACGCGGTTTTCAACAATGTGTCCTAGGTTTTGCTGACCAAATGCCTGTGCGTCAAAATCAATTTGCGCAAAGCTATCTTTCTCCCAAACGTGCATTTTTTGATAGCTTGCCAGTCGGCGTGCGACGATACCCGGCCAAACATCTAAGGCACGAAGCATATTCTCGCTCGCGCGACTCAGTGCCGATACACGGTTTTCTGGTAGATCGTCTAGTGTTGTTACCGGTTTTTTACCTTCAATCACAACGATGCGTAAGTCCGTTTCTGCCAGTGAGGCGGCAAGTGTTAGCCCCACCATTCCGCCACCTACAATCGCAACATCTGCATTGATCATCTTCATTTCGGTTCTACCCATCCTATGGTGCGTTGCACGAGGGGTTGTTTCACCCTTTCTATGGTCGACATCAACCCCAAACCTGCATTCCGTGCGGCTGCAAGTAGTGCACTCTGATTAGAAAAAAGATGAACGAGCCTGATGTTAGTGCGACGGTTGTATCTCTGTCTGGCTGGCGTTGACTGGCATAATCCATCAGGACCGGTATCGCGCCAATATCTTGCCCGCGCTGGAAGGCTGCACTGACAGTTTGAGCCAGCGTGATGACATCTCGCAGGCCGAGGTTAAAGCCTTGTCCTGCAATGGGATGTAAACTTTGTGCTGCGTTGCCAACCACCGCCACGCGATGACTCACTGGCCGCACGACCTGATTGAGCACCAGCGGTAGGCGTGACGTTCTCCGACATGAAGTAACTTACCAAGACGCCAACCGAAAACCTGTTGTAAGCGTTGTAAAAAAACCGAATCGCTGACTTGGGTGAGCGGTTGCGCCTCATCGGGAGTCATGCACCACACTAATGAGCAACGTCCTTGCGACATGGGCAGTAACGCGACGGGCCCCGTGTCGGTAAAACGCTCAAAGGCGTGACCTTGATGCGGAAGCGCCGTAGACACATTGGCAATCACAGCCACTTGGCCAAAGTCGTGCTGCTGCCGGGGGAGATGGAGCAAACGACTACAAGGCGAGCGACCGCCATCAGCGGCAATGAGTAATGATGCCGTTAGCGATTGTCCTTGTTTGAGTGTGACAGTAACAGCGTCAAGCTTTCGCTCAATCGCGATCACTGCATCAGGACAAAAGACATCGATGGCGGGACGCGCATGCAGTTTTTGGTGCAATACCGCGCCGGCATCTGCCAGTTCAATGACCTGACCGAGATATGACACGCCCTGCGTTTGCGCATCAATGTGCGCTTGCCCAGCATGACCACGATCTGAAACGTGAATATGTTGGATCGGTGTGCCAAACGGCGCCAACGCCTCCCAAAGTCCCAGTTGCTCAAAAGCAGCGCAACTGCCCTCGGCTAACGCGATACTCCGCGCATCATAACCTGGATGATCACCATGGTTTGGCACCATCGCCTCAACGACCGCAATACGTAACCTCCCGCCACTTAGCGTATCTAACGCCAGTGCCGCGGTTGCGCCAGCCATTGCACCACCAGCAATCACTATGTCATAGGCTTTCATCCTACTTTTCCTCACCCTGAGTCATCACCACGCCTCAAACCGCAGACGTCATTGCGGTTAATGGAGTGTTTTTGGCGTCTCGTCGTCAGTTTCAAGACGTGCGCCAAGCTCGGCATGGACAACTAAGCTACACACACGCACATGCTCAACAACCTGCTCAAGCAAGTCCGCTTGCTCTTGCAAATCCCCGTCTTCGTCAATCCCTAACTGCGCCACTTCCTTTAAATCGCTGAGCGCTTCTGTGACGTCTTTGGATAGTTTACGCCCCTTTGTCCCAATCAGACCAACGCCAGCAAGAAAGGTATTAATCCATTCCACTAACGCTTCTGCACGGGCAACGACACCCGAGTGTTCATCATCCGGAACATAAATATCGAGATCTAAGTCCGTTCCTGTCAGTTGGGTTTTCAATTGATGGTAGCTCTGCATGGCCAAGGTTTTTGACTCGGTCGGCCAGCCCATCCCTTGGTTGGTATAATCATAAAGCATGGTTAGCCAACTCCCCTCTTCCAGTGCCAAGCCACCACTTAGCATGCCGGCGATCAATCCATGCATTTCTGCCGGCGTAACCGCCAGGCTATCTGCTGTTAATATTTCTGCAGTCTTCGCATATGCGGGTAAACGGGTTTCAGTCACAATGTTGCCCTTGGTCGTGCGCTCAAAAATAAGTGGGTTAGTTTAGCATTTCACACCACAGGCTGAATCACTCAGCGAAAAAACCCGTGATTCTTGGCCAGCTTGTGCGATGCAGAATTATTCTGTCCATTATGGTGGTTACAAGCCCAGTGTAAAAGCAGGAAGGCCGTTGCACGATGATAAAGATCAACCCCTCGGTGTCCATTTTTGTCTAAATTCTCTGCATCACTCGCCAAGGCGGTTTTCGATGTAGTGTATTCGGGAAAATAATTGCTAGAATAGCGCCATTATTCTGTATCTGGCCCTCGACATTGCGGGCCGTATGAGGAGCCAGCTTGGGACTATGAACACACAACCGGTTGAAATTAAAATCCTGGATCGCCTTGTTCGCGTCAATTGTCCGCCTGGACAAGAGCAAGCGCTTAAAGATGCAGCAAACGAGTTCGATCAACGGTTGCATCGGCTGGCAGAGCGCACTAAAGTAACCAATACAGAGCAGCTAATTGCCATTGCCGCTTTGAATGTTTGTCATGAATTAAATGATGCCAAACAAGCGTTGGAGACAGTTGAAGATCAGGTCAAGCAACGGACCGCCCTGATGACTGTCCAACTCGATAAAGCAGTGGCAGTGCAAGGATCGCAAAAATAATCGAATTCCCTGGGGTGTTTGTCAGCGGATCAACGTCCCTGAGCCGATAAGCAAACCGAAGGGTGTGTTGTTATAAGCTACTGAGCAAGCTCGGCTCGTACCGAGAAGCCTACGGTTTATACTACCCACCCGCCTTGAACCAGCGGTTTCAAGGGCCATCGATCCCAACGGCATCCCGGGGCCCTCCTTTACAGGCTAGCATTAAGGACAGTTATGCAGCCCAGACAGCAGATTCGCCAAACCATCCGTCACGCGCGTCGCCAGCTCTCGCCTGAACAGCAAACCGAGGCGGCCCAGCAGGTTGCGGCACGCTTTATGACATTACCTGACGTCGTTCATGCGCAGCGTATCGCCTTATACCTCTCTTTTGACGGTGAGTTGGATACCCAACCGGCAATCAACGCCTGCTGGCAGGCAGGAAAACAGGTTTATTTACCGGTTGTTCATCCGTTCAGTCGCGGCCATTTGCTGTTTTTACAGTACCACCCTCACACGCGCATGCGCCTTAATCGTTATAACATTGCCGAGCCCACTTTAGATATTCGCACCCTAATCCCTAGCTCAAAACTGGACATCATCGCCACGCCATTAGTGGCTTTTGACGCCGACGGCCAGCGCCTAGGCATGGGTGGCGGCTATTATGATCGCACGCTGGGTTTGTGCGCGCCAAATGCGACCGCCATTGGCCTCGCCCATGATTGCCAACGTTGGCATTCATTACCTTGCGAGCAATGGGATATTCCTTTACCCCATATACTGACACCAAGCCAACACTGGCATTGGTGAGCCATCATTTCGCCAACTTAGACGTTGACTCACATCGATTTCGCGACCCATAGCCTGACGCCACGATTTGGCTTCGCTATAATCACGCCTTATTCCCCGTTACGCAGGAGTTACCATGACCCAGGACGAAAAGAAAAAAGCCACCGGTGAAGCGGCGGTAGAGTATGTTAAGCCAGGCAGTATTATTGGCGTTGGCACCGGCTCGACAGTGAATTACTTTATTGATGCCCTTGAGCCAATAAAAGAAAAAATTAAAGGGGCGGTATCAAGCTCAGACGCGTCGACCGAGCGCTTAAAAGCGTTAGGGATTGAAGTCTTTGATGCCAACGAAGTGGGTCACCTCGATATCTATGTTGACGGTGCGGACGAAATCAATAAGCGCAATCATATGATTAAAGGCGGCGGCGCCGCATTGACGCGCGAGAAAATTGTTGCCGCCATTGCCGATAAATTTATCTGTATTATCGATGATACCAAACACGTCGATGTGCTTGGCGAGTTCCCTCTCCCTGTCGAAGTCATCCCAATGGCCCGCTCTTACGTGGCACGAGAGCTTGTCAAGCTGGGCGGTGATCCTTGCTATCGTCAAGGCGTGGTGACTGATAACGGCAATGTTATCCTGGATGTTCATAACCTCAAGATTCAGGATCCTAAAGGTCTCGAAGATACCATTAATGGGATCCCGGGCGTGGTGACTGTAGGCTTATTTGCCAACCGTGGTGCCGATATCGTCCTAACCGGCACCGATTCCGGGGTGAAAAAAGCGGCAGAATAAACGCATAACCCTGCAGATCAACGGCTTATACCCGCCCATTAGCAGCATTAAAAACCAACCGTTTGCGCTCAATGTAATCAATAAGTTAAAAGCACCTTTTTAAAGGTGCTTTTTTTATGGCATAGAACGGATAATTCTTACCCCTTATATAAATTTTTGTTATCTTGGTCACTGTTCTGATACCGGTTCATCGCAGGCCCATGTGCGACTTGGCGTAAAAAGATCAGGCTACTGACCACGTCACCCATTGCACTGTCTTCACCAGAAATCTAGGGGAAAGGGTGACGATGCCTCCCGGCGTTCAGGCGCAACATTGCGACCCACTATTGTTTCTAAGGAAGAGAACAGCCCACATGTCACACTATTCATTGGACAAGAATAAGATAAAAATTTTACTGCTCGAAGGCGTCCACCCCACAGCCGTTGAATCATTCAAACAAGCGGGTTACACCAATATCGAGTATCACAAAGGCTCACTCACCGGTGAAGACCTTGAAACCGCGATCAAAGACGCGCATTTTGTTGGGTTACGCTCACGTACCCAGCTCACCGAAGCTGTTTTTAAGCAGGCCAAAAAACTGGTGGCTGTCGGATGCTTTTGTATCGGGACCAATCAAGTTGATCTCGATGCCGCCGCGAAACGCGGTATCCCGGTTTTCAACGCGCCTTTCTCAAATACTCGCAGCGTCGCCGAGCTCGTACTGGGTGAAATTTTATTGCTACTGCGCGGCATTCCTGAGAAAAACGCCAAAGCTCACCGTGGCGAATGGTTAAAATCTGCTGAACGTTCTTACGAGGCGCGCGGCAAAGTGCTTGGGATCATTGGCTATGGCCACATTGGTACCCAGCTCAGTATTTTGGCCGAAAACCTCGGGATGCGAGTCTATTACTATGATGTCGACAACAAGCTTTCACTCGGTAATGCCATTCAAGTTAACTCGCTAACAGAGTTACTGAATCGCAGTGATATTGTTTCTTTGCATGTTCCAGAAACCGCAAGCACACAAAATATGATTGATGCCGACGCGTTCGCACGCATGAAGCCGGGTGCAATCTTTATTAATGCTTCACGAGGGACCGTGGTTGATATTGACGCGCTCTGCGGCGCTTTAGAAAGTCAGCACCTCGCAGGGGCCGCTATCGATGTCTTTCCTGTGGAACCAAAAACCAATAAAGAAGCGTTCAGTTCACCGCTGCAGGCCTTTGATAATGCGTTACTCACGCCACATATTGGCGGCTCGACCCATGAAGCCCAAGAAAATATTGGCCTTGAAGTGGCAGGAAAATTAATCAAATACTCGGACAACGGGTCGACACTATCGTGTGTTAATTTCCCTGAAGTGTCATTGCCTGAGCATCAAGGTCGCTCACGCTTGCTGCACATTCATGCCAACCGCCCGGGTGTGCTCACCAAAATTAATACCACCTTTGCCGATGAGGGCATTAACATTGCCGCTCAGTATCTACAAACGTCGGCACAGATTGGTTATGTGGTCATTGATGTGGAGATGGAGCAAGCGGATAAAGCATTGAAAAAACTCAAAGCCATTGAAGGTACCATACGTGCACGTATCTTACACTGAGATAACGCGCCAGTAACGTCGATCAAAAAAAGCCCCGATTGGGGCTTTTTTACTACTCACAGTCTTGTCTTTACTGCTCGTCGCGCAGAAATACCAACTCATTACCTTTAGACAGTTCTTCACTGAAGTAGTAACCAGCAACATCAAACCCTTTAATATCTGTCACGGATGTCGCTCGTTGATCAATCAGATAACGCGCCATCATCCCACGGGCTTTTTTCGCGTAGAAACTGATCACCTTGTACTGCCCATTTTTGCAGTCTTTAAAGACGGGCGTGATAATATCACCTGCGAGTTTTTTCTTGTTGACCGCTTTAAAATATTCATTGGAGGCGAGATTGATCAGTAGCGGATTGTCTTGCGTCGCTAACGTCTCGTTGAGTGCATCTGTGATGATATCGCCCCAAAACTGGTACAAGTTATCGCCACACGGCGTCGCTAACTTGGTGCCCATTTCCAGGCGATAAGGTTGCATCAAATCAAGCGGACGCAATAGGCCATAAAGGCCAGAAAGCATTCGAAAATGCGCTTGTGCCCAGTCAAAGTCCTGCTCTGACATCGAATTTGCATCCAAGCCTGTATAGACATCCCCTTTAAACGCCAAGGCTGCAGGGCGAGCATTGTCAGGTGTAAATGTCGGTGACCACTCAGCAAAGCGTACCGCGTTCAGGCTAGCAATTTTATCACTCACCTTCATCAATGAGCCGATATCGGCAGGCGTCAGTTGACGGCATACCGCTATCAACGCCTCTGAATGCGGAGTGAACTGCGGCTTTGTGTATCGTTCGGTTGGTAACGGTGACTCATAATCCAGCGTTTTTGCCGGAGAAACCACAATCAGCATTTTGCTAACCCCTTTGTTGTCTGTCTATCGCTAAGCCTATCATTCCGGTGTAAAAAAAACACCGTTGCCCCTAGCGCTTAGGAAGCGGCCACGCTTTTTCATCTAATTGGCTATGTAACTCAGGAAACCGGCGACTATCAAACACAGGAACCCGCCCTAACGAACGTTGTGTGTGATAGTCGGCCGCGAGACGTTTCACTATTCCCGACAGCAATAAAATCGCGATCATATTGACGAGCGCCATCATCCCCATGGATGCGTCTGCCAGCGTCCAAACAAGCGGTAGCTCCGCCAATGCACCAAACATGACCATACCTAAAACGAGCGCACGAAAATAAGGGAGTGCCGGACGCCAGCGGCCATTGATAAAAAGTAGATTGGTTTCAGCATACGAGTAATTGGCAATAATCGAGGTGAATGCAAAGAAAAAAATCGCCACGGCAACGAATTGCTCTCCCCAACCACCAACTTGTGCACTTAGTGCCCGCTGTGTTAATTCAACCCCCGTCACTTCCCCCCCGGGAATATACTCTCCAGACAGAAGAATGATCGCCACAGTTGCGGTACAAATCACCAAAGTATCGACAAAAACCCCGAGCATTTGCACATAGCCTTGAGAGACAGGATGTGGCGGATAAGGCGTCGCTGACGCTGCCGCGTTCGGGGCAGATCCCATCCCGGCCTCATTCGAAAACAAGCCGCGTTTAATCCCTTGGATCATGCCTTGCGCCAAGGTATAACCCAACGCGCCGGATGCCGCCTCATGTAAACCAAACGCGCTTTTTATCACCAGCATAAAGACGGCTGGCACCTGATCAAGGTGCATGATCACCACATACAAGGACAGCGAAAGATATAGCAGCGCCATCACTGGGACGACGACTTCTGCGGTTCGGGCTATCTGTCGCAGACCGCCATAAATAATCAACCCACTGACCAGCGCCAACCCTGCGCCTACGTATGCAGGAGGCCAGCCAAACGCCACTTGAGCCGCTTGCGAAATAGAATTGGCTTGGACCGAGTTAAACACCAACCCGAAGGCGAGAATGAGTAAAATAGAAAAAAGGATCCCCATCCAACGCATGCCAAGGCCATGCTCCATATAATAAGCCGGCCCACCGCGAAAATAACCGTCGGGATCTTGTACCTTATACACTTGCGCCAAGGTACTTTCGGCAAAGGCCGTTGCCATACCAAGAAATGCCATCAGCCACATCCAAAAAATGGCACCCGGCCCACCTAACGACAATGCCACCGCCACACCGGCCATGTTCCCCGTGCCCACGCGCGCCGCGAGTCCCGTACAAAGGGCTTGAAAAGAGGAAATGCTACCGTGGTCATGGCGGCGGCTATGACGCATAACAGAGAACATATGCGAGAAATGACGAAATTGGATACCGCCCAACGTCAGCGAGAAAAAGATACCTCCGCCTATGAGCACATAAATGAGTACCGAGCCCCAAATCAGATCATTGATAAAAGTGAGTAGGCTCAATTGACTGTCCCTCGTCATATTAAAAAGGAATGATGATATGGCGCGCAATCTTCGCGTGAACGGCTACCGAGGTCAATTTAAACTCGCCGCTGTTGAGCGAATCGTCACTGATTTGGAAAATCAGTGAGCGCAATCTCATAAAAACTTCATCTCACTGCCACAAATGAGAAATAGTTCAATTTTATGTTAGGGGCGAGTGTGGTATTAAAAAACTAACCGCAAGGTGAAAAGAGGTGACTATGGAAAACATTGCCTTTAACGATATGTTTGAGCAAGACCCACCACGGCGCAATGGACGCGCAAAACCAGTCAAACGTAAATGGAGAGAAATTGAAGCGCTGAAAGATAAACAGCGGCTAAAAAAGAATTGGAAGACATCGATATTTTTGGCGATTTCTCTCAACTGGACCTCGATTAACTCACCCTCAACATAAAATGACTAAAAGGTGCTCAATGAGCACCTTTTTTATCTTCAATCCGACGCGGATCCGTCCGCTTAACGCTCATCTATCCGCTTAGCGTCTGTTTATCGGCTAGCGCTTCACCGTTCATCCATGCTTATCCGCTATCTCGTCATCTAAACGCGGTTGCCAATCAATCGGACTGCTTCCCTGCTCGAGCAAATATGCATTGGTTTTTGAAAAGTGTTTACAACCAAAAAAACCACGATGAGCTGAAAGCGGTGAGGGATGAGGCGCCGTCAATACATGGTGGCGATCACGGTCAATGGCTTTACCTTTTTTTTGTGCATGTGCCCCCCACAGTAAAAAAACAACGCCTTCGCGTTGCGAATTCACCGCATCGATCACGCGATCAGTCAATGTTTCCCAACCTAACTTAGCATGTGAATGCGCTTTACCCTGCTCCACGGTCAGCACCGTATTGAGAAGTAACACACCCTGTTGCGCCCAGCTTTGTAAGTAACCGTGCGAGGGGATCTTAAAACCGTCAATGTCAGTCGCAAGCTCTTTATAAATATTGACCAATGAAGGCGGTGTTTTTACCCCTGGCCGTACCGAAAAGCTCAGTCCATGTGCTTGGTTCGGTCCGTGATAGGGATCTTGACCCAAGATCACCACCTTTACATCACCAAGCTCGGTGAATCGAAAAGCATTAAACACATCGTCTTTGGGGGGAAAGATCGGAACGCCCTTGGCTCTTTCACCGTCGACATACGCTAAGGTATCGCGAAAATACGCGTGTTGTTTTTCTTCGGCCAGCACCTGCTGCCACGTTTGCGCCTGAGTCATGGTTGCTCCTTATCATCACACCGGCGCTATTTTAACGAGGCAGCCGCTTAAAATCAGTGGGGAGTCCGATCTTTTGTTCGCTCGGTGTGGGCGTGATAGTGACGCTGGCAGCGGCCTTGAACCGCACGGTTTGGCGTTGGCAAGTTAAATTCAATCTCCCGACTGACATCTACGTAGTTGCGCACCGATAGTGCAATGCTGCCTCCTTATCGCACACCGACAGAGCCAGATAGAGCCTGTGAGTGTGCACAAGAGCGCATAAAAACTTTCATTTGTAATAAAATAACAACATAGACAAGTTCTTTAATACGAGTAGGTTTTTATTGCACTTAAATACGTGCTACATAACTGAAATAAATGAACTTATGTTGATGAAAGATAAATACCCGCCCCCTAAAAATGGTCATAAGTTGACCCAAATCAATATATATACATCGAAAAAGGCGTATATATAAGAGCTCAAAATGATGAAATCTTACATCATTAAAGTCACTATCAATAAAGGGGATAGGCCATGATCACCGGCATTCAAGTAACCTCAGCGGCCAATGATGACCTTATCAATTCTATCTGGTTGATCAATAAAGACGCAGACCAAGCTCGTTGTGTTTGTGCAAAGCAGGGCTTTGAAGCAGACCAAGAAGTTGCTTTGTCTTCTTTGGGTGAGTTTGACTATCGCGAAGTCGAAATCGAAACCCAAGCCGTTAACGAAGGCGGCCAGCATCTCAACGTTAATGTACTGAAGCGCGAAACGTTGGAAGATGCCGCCAAGCATCCAGAGAAATATCCGCAACTGACCATTCGCGTATCAGGGTATGCCGTCCGTTTTAACTCGCTAACACCTGAGCAGCAACGTGATGTGATTACTCGCACCTTTACTAGCTCGCTATAAACAAAGGTCGAGTACACCCAATAAAAAGCCCGCTACGTAGAGAGCGGGCTTTTTTTATTACGCGTTTGCCAATCGAAGTAAATACGCCCTTAAAGCGGTAAAATCAGCGTCTTGCTCGCTAGATAACAATGCCATCTGCGCATGCTTGGCTAACGGACCGGGCAAGGGAATATCTTTTTCTAAAATGGCATCAACCGACTCTTTAAACTTCGCCGGATGAGCCGTACATAAAAAGATCCCTTCTTCCCCATCTTCAAGTTGCTGCTCAAGTAACCGGTAAGCAATTGCCCCATGAGGTTCACATAAATAGCCGGCTTGAGCCAACGCGCGTAAGCTCTCTGCCGTTTCTTCATCGTCTGCCCACCCAGAGGCGAGCTCAGCTAACGGCCATTGCTGACGGCGGAACAGCTCTTCAATACGGGGCCAATTATTCGGCTGACTCACATCCATCGCATTTGACAAGGTTGCCACGGTTTGATGCGGTGCCCACTGACCGGATTGCAAATAACGCGGTACCGTGTCATTGGCATTGGTTCCGGCAATAAACCGTTTAATCGGTAACCCCATCGCTTTGGCCAGTAACCCGGCCGTCAGGTTGCCAAAGTTACCACTCGGCACGGCCATGACCAATTGATCGCGTTTGTGCTTGGGTACTTGGGCGACCGCTTCAAAGTAGTAACAGATTTGTGCCATCAAACGGCTGATATTGATCGAATTCGCCGAGTTAAGCCCTATCGTCTGTCGCAGTTCGTTATCATCAAAGGCTTGTTTGACGAGGCTTTGGCAGTCATCAAAGTCGCCATTAATGGCGACGGTATGGATATTGCCGCCAAGGGTACAAAAGAGCTTTTCCTGCAGTGGGCTGATTTTGCCTTTTGGGTATAAGATCACCACATCAATATTGTCGATCCCATAAAAGGCGTGAGCAACCGCGGCCCCTGTATCCCCGGACGTTGCAGTCAAGATAGTGATCTTTTTACCATCAGACACCGCTGCAATTGACTGCGCCATAAAACGGCCGCCGAAGTCTTTAAACGCCAATGTCGGCCCATGAAAAAGCTCGAGCGCATGAATATGTTCGCCCACTTGCTTAAGCGGAGCGTCAAAATTAAACGCTTCGCTGGCCAGCTCACGCACATGACTTTTGGGCAACTCCTCGCCAATCAGTGCCGACAAGATCTCGGTACTGCGCTCAACCAATGGCATGGCAAGCAGTGCATCCATGTCATCAAACTGTGGCAAAGCATCGGGAAAGAACAGCCCTTGTCCACGTCCTAACCCTTGCTGAACCGCTTGAGAAAACGAAACGACTTCGCTGTGATCTTTTATGTTGTAAAGCTTCATGCATGACTTCCTATTGCTTTTGCGCCTTGTCCATCAATGCGACATACATGAACAAAGCCATCGTTATTTTGTACATACTGCTCACGCAGCCATTGCGCCAAACGTTCAGCAACCTGTTGATCGTCACAGACACTAAACAGGGTGGGTCCTGAGCCGGATATTCCCGTAGCCAATGCCCCACAGTTTGCCGCGTGCGCCCGTGCTTCAGCAAAACCAGGGAGTAATTTTTGTCGGTAAGGTTCAGCAATCACATCACATATTAAACTGGCCGCCAGTTTAGGTTGTTGGGTGTGACACGCATGAATAAAACCACCGAGATAACGGCCGTGTGCGATCACATCCTGACGGCGATATTGCGCGGGTAAAATAGTACGGGCCTCTGCCGTCGATACCTTGATACCAGGATAGGCCATGACCCAATACCAGTTTTCAAAGTGCGGCACCGCTTGACTGATCACGCCTTGGCTTTCGAGCATGAGCTGTAACCCACCGAGGTAACAGGGCGCGACATTATCATAATGAAGACTGCCTGAAATCGATGCCTCCATTTCTCCCATTAGCGCCAGCATGGTGGTTTCATCTAACGCATGATCGTGAAAGCGGTTTAACGCATCCAAAGCGGCCACAATCGAACAGGCGCTGGAGCCCAGCCCCGACCCGATCGGCATATTCTTTTCCAATACCATAGCGACAGGTTTGACCGGCTGATTATTCGCCTGCAAGGCTGCGGCGTATGCCAGGTAAGCTTTGTACACAATGTTATCTTGCTCATCCGGCGGTAACTTATTGGTAAAGCGGCCTTGGCAGCGCAATGAAAAAGGCGTTTTTCCCCCATCAGCTACTTCAACCACATCGCCAAGTAAACTGCCGTCAATAGGGCTAACTGCGGCGCCCAACACATCAAAGCCAACACTGACATTGCCAATCGATGCTGGCGCATAAACACGTACCGCCATGGTTATACTCCCAATTTCCAGCCGAGTGTTCGCATCAGATCCGCAAACACCCCCGCCGCCGTTACGGCAGTCCCTGCGCCGTAACCGCGCAGAACTAACGGAATTGGCTGATAGTAGCGGCTGTAGAATGCCAGTGCGTTTTCACCGTCTTTGATTTTATTCATTGGATCATCACTGGCGACAGCTTGAATTTTCACAAAGCACTGGCCGTTCTCAATCCCACCAATATAACGCAATACTTTCCCTTCTTGCGCAGCCTGCTCCGACCATTGCTTAAAATAAGCATCCGCTTCAGGAAGCCGAGCCATAAAGCTGTCGACGTCACCGGATTGATCAAAGCCTGGCGGTAAGGCCGGCTCCACGTTGACGTCATCGAGTTCAAGCTCCATGCCAGCCTCTCGAGCTAAGATAAGAAGCTTGCGCGCCACGTCCATCCCGGACAAGTCATCCCGTGGATCCGGTTCGGTAAAGCCGTTTTCTCGCGCCACGTTGGTAGCTTCACTAAAACTTGCCCCTTCATCTAGTTTGCCAAAGATGTGAGACAGTGAACCGGATAAAATACCGGAAAAGCGTGACAGTTCATCCCCGGCTGCAATCAGGTTTTGCAAGTTTTCGATCACAGGTAAGCCAGCACCAACCGTGGTCTCGTACATAAACTTACGGTGGGTTGCACGCGCCGCCTGACGCAGCTGGTGGTAATACGCAAGGCTACTGGTATTGGCTTTTTTGTTCGGCGTGATCACATGGAACCCCGCCTGTAAAAACGCCGTATATTGGTCAGCGACTTGTTGGCTCGAGGTGCAGTCGATCAGCACTGGGTTAATAATGTGATTACGCTGTACTAACTGGATCATGCCGGCCAAACTGAAGTCGGAAAGATGATTGGGTAAATCATCGCGCCAGGTATCCAGATCAATGCCTTGGCTGTTCAGCCACATGCCCTTGCTATTGGCCAACCCACACACACGCATCACAATCCCTTGCTGACGAAGCTTGGCCTGCTGACGACGAATTTGCTCGATGAGCTCGCCTCCGACCCCACCGACCCCAACAATGAAGACATCCAAATGGTGCTGGCTATTAAATAAGTTTTCGTGACAGGCTTTGACCGCCTCGGATACCCGCTCTGAGGAACAACAGCCGAAATTGCACGCTCTGATGAGCCTTGAGCGATGGCAACAATATTGACATTCACTTCCGCCAGCGAGGTGAAAAAGCGCGATGCGACCCCTTTTGATGTGCGCATACCATCACCCACCAAGGAAACAATTGAAAGATCATCGATAAACTCAACCGGCTCGAGCAAGCCGTCTTTCAACTCGAGCTCAAAGTGGATACTCAGTGCTTTTTCTGCTTTGGTTTTATCTTGGTTTTGAATACAAAAGCTAATGCTGTACTCAGAGGATGATTGAGTGATAAGAACAACCGATACCCCAGCCGACGACATGGCGCCAAACACGCGTGATGCCATCCCCACCATCCCTTTCATGCCCGGACCTGACAGATTCACCATGCTCAAGTCACTTAAGGTAGTGATCCCCTTGATTGGCAGCTTGTCCTCGCCACTATCATCACCAATGAGGGTGCCTGCACCTTGCGGGTTGGCGGTATTTTTGATGAGGCAAGGAATATGGAACCGGGCGATCGGCGCAATGGTTTTAGGGTGGAGAACTTTGGCTCCAAAATAAGACAGCTCCATCGCCTCTTGGTAGCTCAGTGATTTTAGCAAGCGTGCATCAGGCACTAGACGCGGATCACAGTTGTAAACGCCATCAACATCAGTCCAGATCTCACAACATTGGGCGCGCACACACGCAGCCAGCACAGCAGCCGAGTAATCAGAGCCATTTCGCCCTAACGTAACCAGCTCACCGTTTTCATTTCCGGCCATAAAGCCTGGCATCAGCCCGATATGTTGCGCCGGGATCGGAGATTGTTTAAATCGCTGCGATGACGCTTCGATATCCACTTCGGCACTTAAATAACTGCCCGACGCAGCAAAATAATTAACGGGGTCAATATCAAACACGGCATAGCACGAGCTTCTAAGAGCGCATGCATAGCCGCTACCGACAAACGTTCCCCTTTGCTTACCACGCGCGCATAGGTGCTATCGGGACACAAACCGAGCAGGCTAATGCCATGCACATATTGACGAAGCTGTCCGAGGCTACGGGTTAATTTGTCAAATAGAGGCTGAGTTTCAAGGTAGGGTTGACACTCGGCAAGCCCATGAAAAAGATCGGTAAAAAGGCTTTCTAACTCTTTAAGTGGCAGCTCTGCCTCACCATGTTTAACCGTGTTGTCGACCACTGAGACCAAAATGTTGGTGACTTTAGCAGGCGCGGACAAAACCGCAGAGACATCACTTTGTCCTTGATTACTCAGAATAATATCGGCAGCGCGGCTAAATCGTTCGGCATTGGCCAACGATGTACCACCAAATTTTAAAACTCGCATCCTTTTGGGACCTCTCTCTTTAAGATAAAAAAAAGCCCGTACCTGGGAAGGTACGGGCTTTTTTTGGAAATTCTGTGCGTATCAGCCCGCACCAACACAAAGTGTGCCAGTAATAATGGTGGTTGTGGTGGTCAAGGTGCTGATCGTTAGTTGCATGTGTGTTGCGTTTATCATTTATTTTGTTGAGTTCCCCTTAGGTGTATCGAATCATGCTGCCAAGGTCAACAAAAAAGTGATGCCGATTGCTTTTTCAGCAAAACTCTGCGAGCTTGAACCGAGGGAAAAACGTTCACGGAAAGGAGCGAAAATGACACAGGACGCCATGGCGCAGCTGGTTGCAAACACCATCTTACAAGGCTCGGATGCCATGTACGGTCGCTTTCTCGATGTGACATCGGGCGCACAAGAACGCTTTGAACAACAAGATTGGCAAAGTGTGCAGCTTGCACTTAAAACGCGTATTCAATTTTATGACCACCATGTTGGCTTAGTCAGCCAACAGCTCCGCGCGATGCTTGGGAAAGAACACGCCACTCGCTCGTTTTTGATGGCGGTAAAAGCGGCCTATATCCGGTTGCTCGATGATTACCCGCGCTACGATATCGCTGAGAGTTTTTTTAACTCTGTCTACTGCCGGATCTTTGAGCATCGGAATATTCGTCGTGACAAATTGTTTGTGCAAAGCGCTCAAGGGGGACGGATTCCTAAGTACCCCACGCCACTACTTCGGCGGTTTCAATCTCAAGCAGGCATCTATGCCACGCTAGAACGAATGCTAGATAGCACACCGTTTACCCTACCTTGGCGAGATAAAACCGGTGATCTTAAGCGAATAACCCAAATCCTGCAGGCGCGCTTTGGCCCCCAGCTCACAATGAGCTTCACCCTTGAGATGGTCCGTCAGCCATTTTTCCGCAATAAAGGCGCGTATCTGATTGGCAGGCTCGATATGGCCAATCAACGCCGACCGCTGGTATTGCCGCTCGCGATTTCTGATCACGGTGAGCTCTATATTGATGCCTGCATTACCGACAGTGATGACGTCAGCATCGTATTCGGCTTCGCTCGCTCCTACTTTATGGTTTACGCTCCGGTACCTGCCGCTTTAGTCGACTTTCTCAATCAGCTCATGCCCAATAAAACGCCCGCAGAGCTCTACACCGCCATCGGATGTCAAAAGCATGGTAAGACAGAGTTATACCGTGAGTTTCTTCATCACCTGGAAAACTCAGACGATTTATTTGATATCGCCCCCGGCGTAAAAGGCATGGTGATGTCTGTATTCACCCTCCCTCATACGGGTTTGTGTTTAAAATCATCAAAGATAAGTTCGCACCGCAAAAACAAATGACCCATGCCCAAGTGCGGGAGAAATACCGGCTGGTCAAAGAGCATGACCGTGTTGGTCGTATGGCCGACACCCAAGAATACCGTCATTTTATTTTCCCTCGCGATCGGTTTAGTGACGCATTAATCGACGAACTGCTCGCGGTGGCGCCGTCTTGCATCACGGTGACCGACAGCGAAGTACGGATTCGCCACCTATACATGGAGCGGCGAATGATCCCACTTAATATCTATTTAGAGCAAGCGGCACCCGAGGCGATTTCCCAGGCGGTACAAGAATATGGCGATGCATTAAAAGAACTGGCCGCCGCTAATATCTTTGCCGGCGATATGCTGTTTAAAAACTTTGGTGTCAGTCGCCACAACCGGGTGATTTTTTATGATTACGATGAAATCGCGTATTTAACCGAGGTTAACTTCCGCCGTATTCCTCCGCCGCGTTACCCTGAAGACGAATTAGCGGCTGAGCCATGGTACAGCGTGGGAGAGAACGATGTATTCCCCGAGGAATTTCGTACCTTTTTACTGGTTAACCGAACGGTGGCAAAAGAGTTTGATCGTCTTCATCCTGAGCTATTTGAGGCGGCCTATTGGCAACAACTGCAACGTCAAGTGAAAGCGGGGCATTTTCACGATGTACGCCCATACAACGACGAAAACCGTCTGAGTCATACACAGATGGCAATAAAACCAGCTTGATCGTCACAGGTCATGGACTACAAAACGTTTTTTTGTCTACACTCACGATAGCGAACAAACAAGAGCCCACCGAGCTTAGTGTTAATCAAAAGCTAAGAGGCAAAGGATGTGAGCGTAAAACAACTAGGATGGTTGGCCCTCGCCCTACACGTCGTGGCGACACCCGCGTGGGCTGAAAAACTCACGTGGAACACCGCACCTGAATTGGCGTCAGAGCATTTTTTTATTCAGTCTATTCCCTCGGCGAGCCAAGGCTTTGACAATTGGACGGTCCAATCAGGCTATCGCTATCCACTACAGAATGTCTCTGTCTACATAGGAACACAGTTAAAAAGCGAGACTGCACAATCGACCAGCGCGCATGGTTTACTCAGCGGCATTGATTATCATTTTACCGACAAGCTACGTGTGTCGAGCCAGATTAGCCATGACAATGATAACGCCTTAATTGAACAATGGGGCGTCAGCAGTCGCTACCAATTTAGCGACGCTTTTGGCGTCAATGCCGGACTAGATGTTGAGTTTAATGCCGACGCCGCCCCCGAATCTATCTATCAACTCGGGGTAGGGCTAAGTTTTTGATTCACGTGTTTAGCGGATTGGTGCACACGATCACACCATTTTGGTCTGCATACAGATAATCCCCCGCTGTCAGGGTGATCCCCGCAAGCGTAATCGCCACATCAACCTCACCTTGACCGTATTTGTGCGTTTTAATTGGACACACCCCCAGTGCTTTTATGCCCAGCGGTAAGGTGGATAAGGTTGCCGCATCACGCACGGGCCCGGCAATCACAATCCCCGCCCAATGGTTATCGACTGCACTTTGTCCAATTAAGTCGCCTAACAAAGCTCTATCCATGGCACCTGAACCGTCAACGACCAACACCTGCCCATCACCGGGCGACGCCAATAACGCCTTCACTTTCGAGTTATCGCGATAGCAACGCACCGTTCGCACTCGACCTTCAAAGCCACGTTTTGCCCCATAGTCAAACCATTGCATCGGAACCCATTGCACCGCGTCAGGGTGTTGGTCACATAAGTCAGGCAGTTTATCGTCCATGATATCTTTCTCCTTAGTATTAATAGGGTGAGTCGTTTACGTCTTTGCCGCCACCAACAAGGAAGAAAAACGCACGTTAAGTGATTGTGGCGTAAAGTCTGTCATTAAGGCAGGCAACAACCATAATGTATCGTTTTCAACCCAGTAGATCGCGTTTTGCTCCCAAGTTTTCGCCAAGGCCACGGCATCCGATGACGCAATCGCGACCGCAAAACCAGGTTCAAACCAACTTCCATCCGGTGCGCCACCATTCATCGGCCAATAACGGAGACCGGCTTGCGTCATCGCCTTGGCAAGCCGCTCATTACGTAGGTAATTCTCATTGTCAGATAAAGGTTGGCTGCGTGGATTAAATGCGGTAAGAATAGCAAATGCAGCCGCATCGGGCGCTTGAGGGGCATGAAAAGCGATCGATTGGTAAGTTTTCCACAAATCTTGCTGCGTATTTTGTTCACACATCATTTACATCCATCGGCTACTAATACTATGCTTAATTGTTAATTATGCACGATTATTCATGAAGTTAAACGGATGGTTGGTACTAACTGACACGTAACATACTTTTGATTGGGGTCAATAAAGGATGAAAAAAATCATCAACCTTCATCCTAATATATTGTTAGCGTGCTGTTAAATGAATACAATTGGCAATAATTAATGGATAGCACAGTGCTCGGCTTGGCGTTGAATCAAGTCCGCCATGCCCCGTCTCAAGCTGGAACACACGGTGCGTTGTCTAGCATCGACGAACACTTCTCTATGGATGGCGTGCCATATGTTAGTTGCGAGGTTCGCGGTAGACATTCCTCGCATTTTGTAAATTTTTTTCACAGGCTAGTCGGTCTAGACTGTGGAATATAACCGGATTCTATTTAGATATTAGGTATCGCCAATGCAAACCCCGCAAATTCTGATTGTAGAAGACGAACAGGTCACACGTAACACGCTGAAAAGTATCTTTGAAGCCGAAGGTTACAATGTGTTTGAAGCCAGCGATGGCGACGAAATGCATCAAATCCTGTCAAACCACCACGTTCACCTTGTGATCATGGATATCAACCTGCCTGGTAAAAATGGCCTACTCCTGGCGCGTGAACTGCGTGAACAAGGGGATATGGCACTGATGTTCCTGACCGGGCGAGATAACGAAGTTGATAAAATCCTTGGGTTGGAGATCGGTGCAGATGATTATATCACCAAACCGTTTAATCCCCGTGAACTGACTATCCGTGCCCGTAACCTGCTCACGCGTGCGTTAAGCAGTGTGAACGGGAGTGAAGAGAAACGTAATGTTGACGTTTATACCTTCAATGGTTGGACGTTAGATATTAACAGCCGTTCACTGATCAATCCTGAGGGAGAAACCTTCAAACTGCCTCGCTCTGAGTTCCGTGCATTGCTTCACTTTTGTGAAAATCCTGGCAAGATCCAGACCCGTGCTGAACTGCTGAAGAAAATGACCGGCCGCGATCTGAAACCGCATGATCGTACGGTTGATGTCACCATTCGCCGGATCCGCAAGCACTTTGAATCGCACAGCGACACACCTGAGATTATTGCCACCATTCACGGTGAAGGCTATCGCTTCTGCGGCGAGATTGAAGAGCAGTAAGTGTCAACGCTAAGCCGATAGTCGGTGAAAACTGCCGTTTGTACAGGCAAAAGGCGCCCAATCTAAGGCGCCTTTTTTTGATCTTATCAAGTTAACGGTGAGTGTCGCTTTGCTCATCTAACCAGGCTTTTAATACCGCTAAATCGTGCGGGTAACCCGCTTTTATTTCATCGATCCAATCAGCAATGTTTTCCCACCATGCCGGTAAATCAGGCGACTGGGCTTTTTGCGCGACTTTTTGGATATGTTTTAACCCCACCGACCCCGCGGCGCCTTTAATTTTATGGGCTTCTGAAACAATGCCGTCTTGATCGCGTGCGGTCATGTTCGAGTCTAAGATCGCGATATAGTCTGGCATGGTTGCTTCAAACATTTCGATACTTTGGCGTACAGGCTTAATTCCCACCAGCTCGACGTATCCGGTGAGCATGTCCATATCCAATAAGCGCTCAGCTTGCTCATTCGCCACTGGCCGCGCCGCTTGCGTCTGAGGTTCAGATTCAGCAGTCTGCGCGGATACCGCCTCGCCGGCCAAAGCATGATGCGAAATCACGTGATTGAGGGCTGAGACACTAATGGGTTTACTGATAGCATCGTCCATACCTTGCGTTAAGTAGCTATTTTTATCGTTGATCACATTGGCCGTCAGAGCAACCAAGGGCGGTAAATGCGCGTGATGCTGTCGCCATGTCGCGGCGACATCAAACCCGGTCATATCCGGTAACTGAATGTCGAGTAAGACGAGATCAAACGCGCCAGGCACAAAAGCATCAAGCGCGGCTTGCCCGTCGCGAGCAACGGTGACGTCATGACCCAGGCTTTCAAGCAAGCTGGTGGCGACGGTGATATTCAGCTCAATGTCTTCGACAAGCAAAATACGTAACGCATTGTTTATCAGCGTAGGGGAAGGCATCTGTTCTTCATTGGGTTCACTCAGTGGCACACTCACCGTAAGTGTAAACGTACTGCCTTGACCTTCTTCACTGTCGAGGCTGATATCGCCACCCATCAAACGCGCCAGTTTACGCGAAACGGCTAAGCCAATCCCAGTGCCCACGGCATGCAGGTTTTCACCTGCTTGTTTTACCTGATAGTACATTGCAAAGATCTTATCTTGCTCATCCGCAGGGATCCCAATACCACTGTCTTCAACATCAAAACACAGATGAGCAGTATCGTGATCAACCTCAGCACTGACCGTGATAATCACACAACCTTGCTTGGTAAACTTGACCGCATTCCCCACCAGGTTCCAAAGAATTTGCCGTAAACGGGTCGCATCCACTGCAACGTACTCGGGCAAGTCTGTGACCCGCTCGAGTTCAAAACGTAGGCCTTTTTGCTCCGCCATCAATGTCGATATATTATCAATCTCGGTCACAAACTCGCGCAGATCGATGCTGGTAGGATGCAATGACAAACGTTTTCGATCGGATTTATCTAAATCGATAATGTCATTAAAAATGTTACCTAGCGTGATGGCACTAACGTAAATGGTGCGTAAGTAATTACACTGTTTATCGTCTAATTGAGAGTCGAGCAGTATTTGACTGAGCCCACAATGCCATTCAACGGGGTACGAAGTTCATGACTAATGGTCGAAATAAACGCTGTCTTTTCTCGACTCGCTTTTTCTAGCGCGTCTTGGTAACGCTTACGCTCGGTGATTTCGCGTCCAAAGCCGAGTAATCCTAGATGCCGCCCGTCTCGTGAAAAGAAAGGGACTTTGCGCAACTCAAAATAGGCTTTTCGACCATCTTGATATTCCAGCCATTGTTCATAGGTAATCGAGACATTGGCATCAAAAACTTGCTGGTCCGTTTCAACCACTTTTTCAGCAATATCTTCACGATAAACATCCCAAGGCGTCATGCCCTTTAGGGTTTTCTCATCGTAACCGGTGAGCTCTTCCATTGCGCGATTGCAACCGGAAAACTGGCCCTGGGCATTGCGGTAATAAATTAAATCGGGCGAGGCATCGATAAATGATCGCAGTAACGCGGTTTGCTCAGCCAATTCTAACTGGGCTTTTTCACGCTGATAAACTTCATTTTCCAGATCTTTAATCGCCTGTTGCCGCGCTTCCTCAGCTTTTTCTCTTTCTTCTATCTCTAAGTTGAGCTGCTCAATGTTCTCGGTTAATTGGCGGTTTAAACGCATATCGCGCGCGCGCATTTCTTCAAGTTTTGAGACGAGCTTGGATAAACGTTGACGAGACTCTTCCAGTTGATCCACCACCACTGACAAAAAATAGACCGCCCAGGGAGTGATGATCAGACCAAAAAATACAGAACGAATAATGTCGATATTCTGGACCGTGCCTTCAAGCACCAGCGTGATGCCCACTTGTACCACAACCGCCAGCGCTACTAAGGCTAAGGCGAGCAGCATGCTAAAGCGCACAATCCCGAGTTTAACCAGTAAATCGACATAATATTGTGCAAGGACTTTAAGTTGTTTCATAAAGGATGATTAACCGCTAGATTCTAGGTAAGTCGATTCGGCGACCGAGGCGCGTCGAGGGCTTGATCCGTGTGGTGCCGGCATGCCTTTCACTACACTCACTTGATTTCGACCGTTGCGTTTAGCTTGATATAAAGCGCGATCCGCTTGCTGGATTAAATCACCGTAATCACCATCCGCGGAGGGTGTCACACAAGCAACGCCAAGGCTGATAGTAATTTTACCGGTAATCACTGCCTGATGATGGGCAATGTCTGCCGATAGCACCCGCTCGCGTGCAGTCTCGGCAACCTGGATAGCGCCGTTCAGTTCGGTTTGCGGCAATACAATGGCAAACTCTTCGCCGCCATAACGCGCCACCACATCAAGCGGCCGGTGAACGGCTGAGGTCAATGCGTTTGCCACTTTTTGTAACGCCCAGTCACCTTGTTGATGACCATAGTGATCATTGTACAGTTTAAAATGATCGATATCACAGAGGATAAAGGCAAGTGGCGTGCCTTCACGCGCTTGTGAACGCCACAGTTTGCTCAGCTGTTCATCTAAACTACGTCGATTCGCCACTTGGGTGAGGCTGTCGACAAAACTGAGTGCTTGCAAAGCCATAATGGCGTCGGCAAGCTGCTGTTGCGTGTCTTTTCTTTCGGTAATATCCCGTGCCATCAGCAAAATGGCAGGATCGCCCGTCACCGGATCTTGAATGCGTGATTTTGCCACCTCATACCAGGTTTGCTCGCCTAACTGACCAAGAATGACATCCTCATAAGTCATGGTTTCACCCGTATCCAATACTTGTTGATCACGCTGTCGGTGTTGATCGAAGATATCAGGATCAACCACTTTCTGCGCAGGGGCGTTTTCCAACGCCTCAATCGTCGTGCCTAATGCATCAGCATACGCTTGGTTGCAAGCCAAGTGATAGTAGTCTTGGTCATAGATCCCAATCGGATCGATACTCGACTTAAAAATCGCACTGAGTAAATGACTGCGTTGCTCTAAGACCTGCTCAACGGATTGGCGCTGTTGCGCTTCTTTTTGTAATCGCTCTTGCATCTGGTGCCAGTTGGTCACATCGTGGCTGATACACAAGGTACCAATGATTGCCTGTTTATCATTTTTAAGTGCGGTGATATTAGTCTCTAATAAACAGCTTTCATCATTGTGTTGTGTCGCCCATGTCCGTTCAGTTTGAGGCTGCGTCAGCGGCTGATCCGCTTGCCAAACAATGGCTTCTTGCTCACGGCCTTGCCAAAAACGATCAAATGCCGCATTGGTACCGACCACATTCCCTTCCACATCTTGAAAGCACACCAACTCCTCCAGCGAGTTAATCACGCTCAAGAGTACGCCTTGCTCTTGCTCATGAAGCTGCCAATGGGTGCGCTGATCCGTCGATGATAAGGAGACAACCCATGCTCGCTTTCCTCGACAACGAATCGGTAACCCCGATAACTGCACGTTGACACGCACCCGATTCGCCCCCGGCGCTCGGACTTTCGCATCAACATGAGAAAAAGGTTGCGGCCAAGGCTGTGCTAGGATGAATGCCTGAACGGCTTGCTGCTGTCGCGGGGTAGCGGTTTTAAATTGCTGTTGGCTATCGACCAGTGAAAAGGTGTCTACGCATGCAGCATTGGCATATAAAATGTCGCCCTGTTCGGCAGTCACAATGGCATGCGGCGTTTCCAAGCTGGCCATGTAAACCTGCCAGTCAGATAGCGCCACTGTCTCTTGACGCGCTCGCCATCCGTAACCCAGCACGCCACCGGCCAATAAAACAAGCAAAAAAATAAAAAACGCCATGCCGCTCCTGTGCCCTTGTCCCTAATGTGTTCTATCCAGTTTTCACTCGCATCGTATTCTGCCACACATTACATTGGGGGCGTGATTACCCTGTTCACAGCTTTATAAATATCATCTGTTATTTTATTACATCAATCTGTAGTGATTTTCGCTATGAAAGTGGACGCATAAAACGCACCCTTCTCTGTTTGTTGTTAAAATTAGAATATCTACTCAAATTCTGCCTTTATTTAATAATTATTTAACTAGAAAGCATAATTGCGAATAGCTATTATTCCCTGACTATCCGCATTAAAAGCACGCTAAATCATAACTTTAAATCGTCGTTTTTTACATTTGTATATGCATAAAGATTGCATACAAAAATTTGACCTTTGCGGGGTTTCCCGTTAATTTGGAAGGTCGCTGAGTCGTGTTTTCCCCTTATTTGATTCGGTTATTGTTTTTAAAAACAGCTAGTTAAATAACCAATAACCGACAAATCTCGTTAAAAAATCACAACATAACGGGAGCATAGTCACAAGGCTAAGCCCGCTCAGAGTGGTCAGGAGGATCACGACAATAAATGCAATCACTGCGCATCACGCAGTAGCAAGGGAGAATTGCAATGTCGCTGTACAACCCAATGCTGGAAAAAGATAACTGTGGTTTTGGCCTTATTGCCACCAAGAGGGAGAGCCAAGCCACAAACTGGTTCGTACCGCTATCGCTGCACTTGACCGCATGACCCACCGAGGTGGTATCAACTCAGACGGTAAGACAGGCGATGGTTGTGGATTGCTGCTGCAAAAGCCAGACCGCTTTTTCCGCCTTATCGCTGAGCAAAATCAATGGAAGCTTAGCCGCCTTTACGCGGTCGGCATGATTTTTCTAAGCGCCGATCCAGCTAAAGCCCAACAAGCCAAACAACGCTTCGAGCAAGAAATCAACGCTGAAACCCTTTCAGTGGTGGGATGGCGAACGGTACCGACCAATCCTGACGTACTTGGAGACATCGCCAAACAGTCTCAACCGGTGATTGAGCAAGTCTTTATCAATGGTCCAGCCGGCTGGCGAGCTCGCGATCTCGAACGTCGCCTTTACATTGCACGTCGTCGCGCCGAAAAGGCCCTCACCGATGATGCAGATTTTTATGTGACCAGCTTGTCGACCCAAACCATTGTCTATAAAGGACTGTGTATGCCGGCAGATCTGCCGCGCTTTTACACTGATTTGGCCGATCTTCGCCTTGAGTCGTCGATTTGTTTGTTCCACCAGCGTTTTAGTACCAATACGCAGCCGCGCTGGCCGCTTGCCCAACCTTTCCGCTACCTCGCACACAATGGTGAAATCAACACCATTGAAGCAACCGCCAGTGGGCGCGGACCCGTGCGTATAAGTTTAACTCGCCATTATTGCCAGATTTATACCAAGCGGCGCCATTTGTGAATGAATCCGGTTCAGACTCATCTAGCCTAGATAACATGATGGAAGTCTTTCTTGCCGGTGGTATGGACTTGTTCCGAGCCATGCGCCTGCTTGTGCCGCCTGCTTGGCAAAATCATCCAGATATGGATGATGAGCTCCGCGCATTCTATGATTTTAATTCGATGCATATGGAGCCTTGGGATGGCCCAGCCGGCATCGTGATGTCAGACGGTCGCTACGCGGCCTGTAATCTTGACCGAAACGGTCTGCGTCCAGCGCGTTATGTAATCACCAAAGATAAATTTATTACCTTGGCATCTGAAGTCGGCATCTGGGATTACGCACCGGATGAAGTTGAGGAAAAAGGGCGTGTCGGGCCAGGCGAGTTGCTGGTCATTGATACACGAGAAGGGAAAATTTGGCACTCGGGTGAAATCGATAATGAGCTCAAAAGCCGCCACCCCTACCGCGAATGGCTCGATCAACACGTCCGTCGCCTGACGCCTTTTGAAGATCTGGACCCACAAACCAGTGAAGGCAGCCGCAACCTGCAAGATGGTCAGCTCAAGACGTATCAAAAGCTGTTTGGCATGTCGAACGAAGAGATTGATCAGGTGGTCAAGGTCTTGGGTGATATCGGCCAAGAAGCGACCGGCTCCATGGGCGATGACACACCAATGGCGGTGCTTTCTTCGCGTCCGCGCTGTGTCAGTGACTATTTCCGGCAAAAATTTGCTCAGGTCACCAATCCACCTATCGATCCGTTACGGGAAAATCACGTGATGTCATTGGCGACCTGTATCGGTCGCGAGATGAACGTCTTTTGCGAGACCGATGGCCATGCCGAACGGGTTGCCTTTAAATCGCCCGTACTGCTGTTTTCAGATCTGATCCAGTTACTCGAGCTGGACGACACCTATTACCGCAATACGGTTCTCGATATTAACTACAACCCGAACGAGAAAGATCTTCACCAAGCGATCCTTGACCTTTGTGATCAAGCCGAGCGCTGTGTCCGCGATGGCACCGTCTTGGTCGTGCTGTCTGATCGCAGTATTCATAAAGACACGCTCCCAATCCCAGCCGCCATGGCCGTCGGTGCAGTGCAAAAACGTTTGGTCAGCAAGAACCTGCGCTGTGATGCCAACATCATCATCGAAACCGGTAGCGCTCGTGATGCCCATCAGTTTGCGGTGTTACTCGGTTTTGGCGCCACCGCGGTTTATCCCTATTTAGCCTACGAAACTTTGGCTAATTTGGTCGATATTGGTGCGGTCAACCAACCTTATCGTGACGTCATGGTTAACTTCCGTAATGGCATCAATAAAGGCCTTTACAAAATCATGTCGAAAATGGGGATCTCGACCATTGCGTCTTACCGCTGCTCGCAACTGTTTGAAGCCGTAGGTCTGCATGACGATATCATTGAACTTTGCTTTAAAGGCGTCGCGAGTCGGATTCAAGGGGCAAATTTTGACGATTTCCAACAAGACCTCATCAACCTTGCCCGTCGCGCGTGGATTAAACGCAAACCGCTTGAGCACGGTGGCTTGCTCAAATATGTGCATGACGGTGAGTACCATGCTTATAACCCCGATGTAGTGACCAACTTGCAAAGCGCGGTCCGCTCGGGTGAAACCATGGATTACAAAACCTACGCCAACACGGTCAATGAACGTCCGGTCGCGACCTTGCGTGACTTAATGCGCTTGAAAAAAGCACAAACGCCGCTTGCACTCGAGCGCGTAGAACCCGCGACCGAGCTGTTTAAACGCTTTGATTCAGCCGCTATGTCAATTGGCGCTTTAAGTCCAGAAGCCCATGAAGCTCTCGCCATTGCCATGAACCGTCTAGGCGGTCACTCCACTCTACGTGAGAAGGCGGTGAAGATCCACGTCGCTTCAATAGCGAGCGTAATTCTCGATCGAA
>AQOF01000002.1 GCA_000565345.1 Salinivibrio costicola subsp. costicola ATCC 33508 = LMG 11651
ATCCCCGTGGGCACGGGGAACACACTTGGCTTTTGCGCACTCTGCGCACTTTTGACGGTTCATCCCGTGGCCACGGGGAACACGGCAAGATGAGCCAGCAGCGTACTGGCCACAACGGTTCATCCCCGTGGGCACGGGGAACACGCCTCCTGTGTTTTGTTTGCGCGCTGCTGACGCGGTTCATCCCCGTGGGCACGGGGAACACGCTGATCGTCGCTAATGCGTCCGCCATTCGGCTCGGTTCATCCCCGTGGGCACGGGGAACACGCTGCTAGAGCGCTTGGATGCAAGCATTATTCAGGTTCATCCCCGTGGGCACGGGGAACACGTTTTATAAAACCCCGCTTCCGCAACCACCCACGGTTCATCCCCGTGGGCACGGGGAACACGTAGATCCAATAGTGGTTACTGTCAAAGCGCCCGGTTCATCCCCGTGGGCACGGGGAACACGTCATACGTCGGGGATCATCTGTTTTGCGTGACGGTTCATCCCCGTGGGCACGGGGAACACCCATCACTACCACGCCCGTTTTCATAGCGATTCGGTTCATCCCCGTGGGCACGGGGAACACTATGCAGACGGTTAAATCGCATCAACAATCCTCGGTTCATCCCCGTGGGCACGGGGAACACTAGTACACCCGTTAGCGGCTACAGCTAACGATCGGTTCATCCCGTGGGCACGGGGAACACTGGGTGCTAGATGATGCTGCGGTCATATTTTGATCCGGTTCATCCCCGTGGGCACGGGGAACACAGATAAGCCAAGACCCTATTCAGAAACACACGCGGTTCATCCCCGTGGGCACGGGGAACACACCAATCGCCGACACCGCCTCCTGAAAATTGGCGGTTCATCCCCGTGGGCACGGGGAACACTCTAAACGGATACTACTGTTTTATATAACAAAAATCGACCCTCTTTTTTCTACCAATTTTTTAAAGAACACACTGGCTTATTTATCCTCATCACTCGGCTTGAATACCACCAACCTTAGACCATCTAAATCGACAGGCTCCCGACGATTTTCACCATAAGTTTGAAAGTCAAAACCTGATTCATTGTTCATCGCCCAACACATCACCACGTTGCCGGAGTCAGCAAGTTCTGTTACCTGCTCCCAAATCATTTCCCGCACGCGACGTGTTACATCGCCCACATAGACACCGGCGCGCACTTCGAGCAGCCAGACCGCAAGTCGGCCACGTAATCTCGGTGGTACGGCTTCGGTGACAACAACAAGCATACTCATTATCTACCCGCTCCTATGGCCACTATCACCAATTGATTTTGGCTCAGGTATAGCTGGTGGTTGAGCGTCATGAGGCGGTTCAGGTGGTGTAATATCACCGGCCGCTAATACCTCTTCGATCATCGGAATGATGTTTTTCAACAACTTGCTGGTTCTAAAGAGCTCACGACAAGCAAGACGTACTTGTCTGTCAGGTGATGCAGGTGAAGAGGCCGCCACTTTGAAAGCGAGTGGCACTACGGTGTCAAATTTGACAATGTCTGCGATGTCATAAACAAACGAAAGCGGTTTACCCGAGTGGATAAATCCAATCGCAGGCGCGTAACCAGCTGCCAAAATAGCCGCTTCAGTCACGCCATAAAGGCAACTGGTCGCCGCACTGATACATTGATTGGTCACATCGCCTTTATCCCAATCATTTGGATCATAGTTGCGGCCATGCCATTCAACGCCGTATTGCTTGGCCAATATTTTATAGCTGTTGCGTACCCGAGCCCCTTCAATTCCACGTAATTGTTCAACACTACGTCTTTGGGGCGCAGGTTCGCCAAATCGTCGTTCAAACATTTTACGCACGACTTTTAGGCGTAAATCGGGGTCAAGCGCTAACTGTGCTTGGTATAAAAGACGATCAGACCGCGCACCGCCAGGTTGTCCTACAGAATACAGCCTCACTCCTGCTTCACCGACCCAAATCAATAATGTACCCGTTGTTGCCGCGAGTTTAACCGCAGCATGACTAATGCGCGTACCCGGCTCCAACATAATGCATACCACTGAGCCAACTGGGATATGCATTCGTTCACCATTCACCTCATCAATCACAACAAAGGCACCATCACGCACATCAATGCGCCCCATCCCGACAAAAACCATCGAACGTCTGTCTTTTATCGGGATAGGTTTCAACGGAATGAACCCCATGATACCTCCATATCTACTGACCGATATTTATGCAGGCCGAATCAGCATTAACCCACACCCCATAGCTTTGGCGCGCCCAAAACCTTTTGCGTATTGTTCCAAAAAGCGCTCGCTGTATTGGAGCGTTAAGGTACCGCGAGCATCCACACTCGAAAACTGCACATGCGCGCCACTCTTTTTCCGGCTTTGATGTTGGGTATATCCCTCAATTGTTGGCACGTTATCGAATGTAACACCCCACTGCGACAAGCGTTTTTCGTCACAGAGCCATTGTTGCGCGGCCTGATCCATCCGCTCCTGCAACGCGATAGCACTCACTTCCCCCGCCTGCTTTTTAGCATGCATAAGAACATCGTGCCGCTGTCGCTTTCCTTTTACATCGGTCACACAAATCGTCGGGTTCACCCTCAGCTGAAAATGAAGTCGCTGGCCATTGTATAACTGGGGCGAGAATGGCTTGATTTGGAGGTCGAACACACCGGTTTCATCTTGTGGTGGAATAGTTGAAAGCACATAAAACAGCGGCCGTCCGGTGGCTTGATCTTGCTCCTCTCGATATATAAACGGCCGTTCACTCGCATGACGAAAGAGTTGCCAAATGATTTGGTGAGTACTGTATGCCCCATTGCGGCCAAATTTTGAGATAAGTTTAACTGCTTGTGCGGATGACAGTAGCCGGACTTTAGACAGATACATCATTGGCCTCCTCTACCGTCAATTGATGCATAACGCGTTGTTTAAATTGCCAACGACTGCGATTGATAGGGTCATCCCAAGGGTGGGTGGTTAATACACGCTCATCATTGATTTCTCCCACATCGCCTTCCCAAAAGTAAGTCACATAAGGTGTCGTCCCCAGCCAGAGTGAATCGCTTTTATTCGATGCTGTTATCGCTGGAAACTCCATATCTAATGCTGACTTTAAATCAGCATTAGCCACCAAGGTAGGTTGTAATGGTAAGGCCGGTGGACATGCTTTTCTCCCCAAAGAAAGGGGATACACAGGCTTTAATAACGCCTTTTTAAACTCGTTTAATGACATCGTAGCCGAAGGCGAGAGCCACACTGCAACGACCCACAAACCGTCACAACGATAATCACGTTTTGAGAGCACAGTTTGTAGTTTCTTTCCCGTTTTTAATTCACTTTGGCGCGTGCGATGTATGCGCTTTTTATCGTGACTCGGCACCTGCGCGGTATGGTAGTCACGCAAAAGCGAACCCGGTACACACTGTTTGATGCCGATACATACACTTTGTTGCAGACTTGAAAGCTGTACCTTATCATCCGTTTGATGCCAAGTGCCGCTCCAAGTAATCCAAGCACTGCTGATCTCGACGGATAAGCGCTGGTGGGTCTGTCGCCACCGACGGCTGGCTCACCCCAACTGGCTAGCGGCCCGTACAATCGAAAAACAAGATAATCTCGCATCTTGCCTCCCACTTATTCTGTGACGAATTTGAGTAATTCATCAAAAGAGCCGGTACCCTCAAATACATTTAATGCATAGCGGCTATCTGCACACTCGCCATATACTTGATCGAATTTTTGCACTTGGTCGCTGAGCGCCGCTACAGCCGCTTGGCCTTGATCGGGGTCGTTAATTGGCTTCAGAAATGCCACCGACAATTGTCTTGGTTGGTATTCGCCCTTCTCGGCTAAAACAAAACTCGCGTAAGCGCGTGAAGCAAAGCTATTTTGTTTACCTGAAGGCGCAACTTTTACCGCCGCTTCCGTCAAGGCTTTGATCGCACTATCGGCCAATGCCTCATCGCCCTGCAAGTTTTCAATCAACTGCGTTTTGTTGATGCAGATATAGGAATAGAATAAAGCCGCCGCAAACCCCGCTTCGCCAAGGTGCGCGGAGCCCGCGTCCTCCTCTTTGTTGTTCAAATCGTCCACAGCAGTAAAGTAATCATCTTCCACAACCACGCTATGAACACTTAATGCATGCGCGACTTGGCAGGCGGCCTCCACGTTAAACGATGGCGAAGAGGCTAGCATACGGCCAAACAAAGCGATGTCGGCTGCTGCATGATCTGCCTTCAATAAGTCCAGTTCTTCTTTGTTTGGTGCACGATTTTCTTCTGCCAATACCGCAACCAAAGAGAGTGCAGCATCCTGTTCTTCTGGGCTAATATGAACAAGCTGTTCGATGTCTAATTGATCTTTTTTAATTTGGCCAAAAACACCCGCTATCTCTGCCGCCCATGCTTTGGCGGATTTTTCCGCAACGCCGTGCTCGACAAGCGCATTATATAACTGACGACCAAAACGTTTGGTCCGTATCCCAATTTTACCTGCCAGTGCCGTTTCAAAGACTTCCGATGTCCGCCAATGGCGTTTTAAACTTTGCGAGCTCACTCGCAAGCGCTCAAATCCACCCATCTTTGCGGTTTTGGGACGACCTAAATCGTCACGGTTCAGGTTAGAAGGCGCATAAGAAGTAAGCAGGTGTAGTTGAATAAATTGACTCATTATCTTTTCCTTTTTGTCTATTTAGTGCCCGCTGCACGGTAATAGTCCATTGCCCATTGAACAGTGATTCGTTTATCTGCTTGGCGAGGATAAAATTGGCGGTATTCCTCAAACCATTTATACATATCTTTCGCTAGAGTTGAGACCAAAACACTATGATCAAGCTGATGCAGGATCCTTCTTAAACGACGCAGAAATTCATCCGGTGTCTTGGCATCTTGTAATTGTGCAAAGCGAAGCTCACTCACTCTCGATTTATCGCTTTTTGTTTTGCTTCCCGCAGCTGTGGCTAGGTTTTGTGCGCTATCATGCTTCACATGTACTAGCGCACCAGCAATAGTTGCCCAGCATTCCATGTCATTTGATGTAGCATGCTCCGTGATGGATTCAGGCAAGCTTTGCCATAGGGCACGAAACCCTGGCGTCAGCATAACGGCGTCAATATCTCGACAACGTTTTAGCTGTGCTTTTTGTGCGTTAGAGGCTGGCGTGATGCCTTTCTTGTATAATTCATTCGGTGATAAGTACATACTTTGCCACCAGCGTAAAACACTATGTTGTAGTGTGCTATCCATTAGGCGATCTCCTTATCAATCGCAATACCGTGTTCACGAATAAACGCTTTTATATCTTTACTATTAAATATCCACCGGCTCAATGCCTGTCGCGCCTTTATCCGTCTCGCCATATTTCTCGCGTTGCCAAGCTCGGCCATCGCGTAACCATCAAATAAGTCGAAACATACACCACGTAATGTGGTGAGCCATTTTTTTGCTTGTTCCGGCGTTAAGCTCTCGTCTTCTTGCTCTATATTTTCAATCAACTGCGACACAGCAGTAAAAAAAGCAGACTCCGTTTTCTGCCAGAACGCGAGATCAATAAAAGATGTATCGCCTTTCGCATCCTTTGGACGATCAAACCACGCGTGTTTGATTTGTTCACGTAGCTGCTTAAGACTTTTGACCGATAAATCTTGCAGTGTGTTAACCGCTGTTAACACATCGTCTTGCTGCTCTTCGCTAAAAGCAAATAAAGGCAATTCGCTGTTATACCATCCTCTCGCTTTCATATTATCCATGTCATAACCGAAAGCTTTGAGGCGTGGACTGTAACCTAATAACTTTTCGTGCCTTTGACTTAGAGCGTAATAGTGAGAAATCACGGTTGCACATTTATAGCCTTGGACGTCACTACTTAGTGTTAATGTGTCCCAAATTTTATAGGTAATACCACCAGGTTGCGCTTTAACCGAAAAAGGGGGTTCTTCAGGTTTTTTGGGGTTAAATCGATATGGTGTTAGAGGATGAGACCATTCTCCATCATAATTGGCGCCATAATTTTGCGTCCGGTAATAGTTAACGACTTGCTCAACCTGTTGACCTAGTAATTGACACTCTGCGTCACGATGTTCAACTTCTAGGCGGATACGTCTTGGCATCGCCCAATAAACATGTAACGGATGAACAGCATTAGCAAAAACTTCACTGCCCTTTTTCTCACTTGTCTGCGTAGGAGCAAGCCACGGGAAGACGGAACCATCTGTAAAATTAGGCGATGGATACCGCCAAAAATCTTTATTGATAATATTAAGCCAAAGCTTTTCCCACAGACTGGCCTCGCTTGTTACTGGCATCACTAACGTTGTTAACGGTCCGCCACCACGCAAACCGACACGATGTCCAGAACCACCAGCAGGCGCATTGATTTGCATGGTAAACAAAGCCAAGGCCGCCATATCGAGGGACAACACTTGGCCAACACCCCGCTTGATAAAATGATCGGTATTGTTCTTTATGCCGTTCGCCCCGGGCGCTTCTATCAATAGCCCTGAGACCGTGGTGGATGGTGCATCCTCGAGCAGATCAAAATCCTGCATAAATAAGGCACCATTTCCGTCAACATTAAAGGCATGACTGACCTGATTAAACGCCTCTTCCAAAACAGCATCGGCCGGTGGCGTTTTAAAGTAATGGTGCCATTGTGACAAATCTTTTGGCGCAAACGCGGTTTGCAATAAACCAATGGTAAACTGATACGCCGCGCCATAGAAATCGGCCCTTGGTAGTGAGAAATCTACGACGTTGGGATCACATATCGCAGTAATCGGCCGTTTCTTAACGTCGCCATTACGATGGATATAATCCAACCATGGGTCTTGAATTAAATTCATGTCGCCTCCTGTGGCCGCTCGTAAAACCCTTTTTCCTCGCTATAAGCAAAACGAGAATCGTTTTCGGGCAACCAGACTTTCATATATTTCAGCTGAGGGTGTTGCTCGATCAATTTCGCCAATGCAGGTTCAAGCCGCTCGGGAAAAGGTGCAAGTTGATCGGCATACTTTCTTTTTGACAGCTTGACCGTGCTCAGCGCCACTGAGAATCGATTGTCTTTTGCTATTGGCACAAGCTCACCTGCTTGCACGTTGACCAACAACACATCCACGGTTTCTATGTCGTTGTATCGAGTACTAATGTCTGTGTCGTCATCAAACCAATACTTTGCGCTGCGATCACAATAACCATATTGCCAATCAATACATTGAGACTGTGCTTTCGCGCCAATACTGTATGTTTTCCCCAAATATTCTTCTTCCATAGGTTGAAGCGCGGTTGGAATTTGTGCCAGTGCTTCGTCACTGTAAACGGCTTCTACCAATTCGCGTGCATGGGTTGGCATACAGATTTCGCCTAATTCGCGTAGTTTTCTAAGCCCCAACCAAAGCCGTCCAGGTGAGCGATAAACAAATTGCGTGGGTTGAAAATGACGGCTGAGCCAATCGGCTTTTGGCTCGTCTTCCCAAGAGGGGGCATGAATATAGAGAACAGGAGGATCGCGTTCGTCGTCACCTTGCGTAATATAGGCACCTTGTTTGTTTCTTTTATGACGGTGCAAACGTCCCGCGCGTTGAATCAAGTCATCGATCGGACAAAGATCGGATATCATTACATCCGCGTCAGCATCTAAGCTCTCTTGGAAAACTTGAGTCGCAATTAAGACACGACCTTGACGCTCCGATTGCGAACTGCTTTTACCAAAATTATCGAGGACGGTTTTCTCAATATTTTTCCGATCCGCCAGAATAAATCGGCTATGAAATAAATGGCACCTTTCCGGGTGATCAGGCCGACTAAGTAACGTTTCATATGCTTCACGTGCGTCATCTACAGTATTTCTTATCCAGACTACGCATTGTCCTTTGACAACCGCTGCCAACACAGTTGCTAAACAGTCATCAAACTGAGTGAGCATATCTACTGCAACCGCAGGTTTTTGTTTAGCTTGCCGAGAAATAGCGGTTTCTTTCAGCGCTGGGGCTTTATCAATCGCCACTTGGGTAGCTAAAGGGAAGTGATCCTGACTTGGAATCACAGGGGTTAAACCGGCGGCTTGCTGCCACACTTGGCATAAGCGTTGCCGTTGTTGCTGAGACAAGGTGGCCGTTAACAATATAACCGAGCCGCCCTGATGCAGATGCAATGATAATAAGCTTTCTAATAAGGCGAGCATATATTCATCCGCTGCGTGGATTTCGTCAAAAATCAGGACCTTTCGATTCAACCCTAGTAAACGCAAAGATTGATGCCGTCGAGGTAATACAGCGAGCAAAGCTTGATCAATGGTGCCCACACCAACAGGTGCTAATAACGCTTTTTTACGCGAATCCGCAAGCCAAGCATTACATTGTGCCGTTACGGTTGCATCACGCTGGTGATAATTGCTATCTACCGTAGCTGTAGTATGCACCATTTCTCGAAATCGGTCATTCATATCACGTGCGCCGTGTGCCAACGTAATACTGGCTAATTCTCCCTCACCGAGTTTCACCATTTGCGTATAATGATTGGCGACTCGATCAAACATGGCATTAGATGTCGCCATGGTCGGTAAGCCAAAATAAAATCCGTCGGCCGCGCCTGCAGCCATGAGTCGGTGTGTGAGTGTGAGCGCGGCTTCTGTCTTCCCTGCCCCTGTCATATCTTCTAAGATAAACAGCTGAGGTTGGTCGTTGATTTCTACCGACGCCGCCCAAGCCTGCAAAGGTGTTGGGGAAAAGGGAAAGATATCGGAAAAGGCACTAAAAGGTGTAATTGTCGGTGTGCGAGATAAGTCGGTATAGTCCAGTGCTTGTTCGGCACATGTCAGCGCGTAATGCCAATACTGTTCAAGCGGCTGAGGCTGAGAGACGTAGGGAAAAAAGTGAGTATCTGAACCCATCCAATCCGCTAGCACAGCCAGCCCTGCTAGTTGCCAGCTCACTTGTTCAAGTCGCGCTCGCCAATCATCAGACGACAATGTCTCAATGTTGATTTTGGGCTGAAACAACTCATTAATATCAGCAATAAATTCTGTCACCGCATCATGATTGCGCGCTTCCGTGAATGATCTCATCCGCCTCGGCGTTTGCCGATTGACTGGCTGACCGTGATGCCCTAATACACATTGCGCCAGCACGTCAACTGTTTCATATACAGCTGTTTCATCATCTATTGAACCAAGCGATTGGCCACAAATCGCGTGAATAAGCTCAGTCTCATGCTGCTGCCAGAAATAATACCCTAACCTGTCATGTCGATATTCTCGCCCGTCATATTCTTTTTTGCTTTGAGGGTTTAGCAAAGTAGCGGAAACACTGAGGTTCAATTCCTGAAATGCAGACGCATACTTACCCAAGTCATGAAGTGATATCATGAAACACCATAGGGTTCGTAGCTGTTCTGGAGATAGTTCGAGAAATTCTGCGATGGCTTTCGTGAGCGGCCGCTCTTTATGAAGGAGGTGATAGCTAACTGCTGCTACGTCCAAACAATGATAGGCTAGCTGGTGATATGAATCCCCGTCTCCTATGTCAGTACTGGCCTTTCCCCAATAGGAAAAATAAGGCTTTTCGTTATCCACAACCTGTATCCACGTCCTATGTTTTTTAGAACGCTAACATAGGCAAGTCCAGACAGCAATTTAGCCACTTGATTTATGTGAGTTAGTAACGACTCGAGACTACCGTGATATATACCCATTATAAATAAGATGGCACACCGAATGCTTACTCATCACAATCAATGCGTAATTTGTGCCATCCTAATCAATAACAATTATTTACCCGCGGTAATATCGCTGCGGCACAAACGGCATTTTTTCGACCGTCATAGGCAATTTCTTGCCACGCACTTCAGCGTATACCTCGGTGCCGGGGGCAATAAACTCAGGTGGGAGGTAACCCATCGCCACGGGCATCCCTTTAGTAGGGCCAAAGGTGCCACTGGTCACGATGCCAATTTGGTTGTCGTCCGCATCAAACAGTTTACTTCCTTCACGGACCGGCGCTTTGCTTTGACCGACTAAACCAATCCGCTTCCGACTCACCGCTTTAGTCGCTATTTGATCCAAAATGATTTGCTCACCGGGAAAGCCACCTGCGCGCTCACCATCAGCGCGACGAACTTTACTGATTGCCCAGATTAAGGTTGCTTCAACCGGCGTAGTGGTGGTGTCCAAATCATGACCATACAGGCATAAGCCACACTCCAAACGCAATGAATCCCGCGCACCTAAGCCAATCCATTCTACTGCCTCATCATCGAGCAACGCTTTTGCCAACGACGCAGCATGCTCAGCCGGCACCGAAATCTCAAACCCATCTTCGCCAGTGTAACCTGAGCGACTCACCACACACTCAATGCCGTTGACCGTAATAGGCTGAATATCCATAAAGACCATCTCACTGACCTGCGGGTTAAAGGTCGCCAGCACCTCGGCCGCTTTTGGTCCTTGCAAGGCCAGCAAAGCGCGATCGTCAACAACATCGACAGTCACATCCCCTTTAAGATTATCGCGCAAATGCTGAATATCCTGGGCTTTGCAGGCGGCATTGACCACCAAGAACAAGTGATCGCCTAAGTTCGCAATCATGAGATCATCAAGAATCCCACCTTGCTCATTGGTAAACACCGCATAGCGTTGTTTTCCTTTCGGTAAATCGACGACATCGACAGGCACCAATGTTTCGAGCGCTTTCGCGGCGTCATCACCATGGAGGCGAATTTGCCCCATATGAGACACATCAAATAATCCCGCCTGTTCGCGGCAATGCAAGTGCTCTTTGCGCACCCCTAGCGGATACTGGACTGGCATTTCATAGCCCGCAAAGGAACCATTTTTGCCCCCATATCAAGGTGCAAGCCGTGTAACGGGGTGGTTAGTAACTCTGCCATCATTCTCTCCATATTGTGCCTGCGGGCATCATGCCCACGTGAAGCAAGGCGTTTGTGTGGTCATTAAGAAGCGGTCACCCATAAGATCAATGCATCGGCGTCACTCACTGACGCCAACATGTGTCCCATGGTGGCGTCGTAATACACGCTATCGCCCTCATTGAGAGTAATCGCTTCATAAAACTCAGAAAAAAATTGAATGCTACCTTCAAGTACCAGCAAAAATTCTTCGCCGTCATGTCGGATCCAATCACTGTAATCCTCAAAAGCACGCGCTCTTACTCGCGATTTAAACGGCATCATTTTTTTGTTGCTTAACTGTGTGGCCAGTAATTCATGCTCATAGGTGCCGGTAGGGTGCGCTTTGCCCTGGCCCGCAAACGTCACATCTCGCCTTCCCGTTGCCTGCCGCTTTTTTGGCGGAGCAAATAACTGCGGGATATCAATGTTCAACCCGTGCGCGAGTTTTTGCATGGCTTGAAAGGTGGGAGATATCTGCTCATTTTCAATTTTGGACAACGTGGAACGCGCCAAGCCAGTGCGCTGGCTTGCTTCTTCAAGCGTTAACCCTAACCCAACCCGTACGGCTTTTAAACGCGGGCCCAGCCGCAATGGCGCAATGGGTTCGCGTGCCTCCCCCTCATGTTGCGATCGTTCTACCTGCATCGAGGGGTACACATCCTGTGTTGATTGATTGGTTGTCACCTAATTGTCGCCCCTATCGGTTATCTCACAGTATGACGCTTTAACGCCTTAACATTTTTAACAAAAAAGTTCCTATCGGAAAATAGTGATGCCATAAACGTGACATAGCAAGCGAATTGGCACAGGCACGCTACGCGCTCTCTTCATCCCCACCCCACCTCGTTTAAAATCAAATATCATAAAATCAATGCATTATATATCCACTCACGAATACTGTTCCACGTAATCACTGACGAAAAGCGATGTTTTCATCGACATGGATTTGCAATTTACCCTATCTTAAGATAAAAAGGCAAACGTTTGCGCTGCATTGATTGAGAGAGGAAAGGTGAGGTTTTGTCTTCAGGATCACAACATAGGTTTCTTATTGGAAATTTATTTTGCGGAAAAGTGAACGCTTAGGTATGTTAACAAAATGTTTAAATCAATGGTAAAGCGCGAGATCTCACCGCTTAACTGTTTGCTGTAACGTGAAGCAATGTCGGCAACACCCGTTGGCATGTAGGACAGTATAAATAATGATAAAAACGTACCTTACTGATCGAGGAGGCAGGCCATGAGTCACAGCATGTTTGACCTGTTCAAAATAGGCGTGGGGCCTTCAAGCTCACACACTGTCGGGCCCATGGTTGCTTGCGCACGCTTTTCGCAATTTGCGTCGAAAACGCTCGCGCTCGATATGATCCATCGTGTGAATGTCGATTTATACGGCTCTTTGGCGCTGACCGGAAAAGGACATGCCACGGATGTCGCTTGCGTGATGGGGTTGATGGGCGAAATGCCCGCGACTATCGAATCAGATGAAATCGATACCATGACTAATATGGTTAAAAATGGTGGCGAACTGCCCTTTGCCGGCCGGCATTATATTCGATTTAACTGGGAGGCAGATATTGCCTTTCATTATGATCAGGTTCTCCCCGCACATCCTAATGGCATGACTGTCAGCGCATATGATAAAACCGGTGACTGCTTGACCAGCAAGACCTATTTCTCTGTCGGTGGCGGCTTTGTGGTCGAAGAGGGCGAAACGGATGCCTTGGCAACCAATTTCACGCCACCTTATCCATTTGATAGTGCGGCAACGCTGCTGGCGCAATGTGATCGAACCGGGATGAGTATTAGCGAATTGATGTTCACCAACGAAATTGCGCGCGCCCAGTATCATGACTCGGCAGCAACGCATGAAACCGTCAATCAAGGGCTCGACCATATATGGCAAGTGATGCGTGAGTGTATTGATCGCGGGGTTCAACAAGGCGGCGTGCTGCCAGGCGGTTTGAACATCAAACGACGAGCCAAAGGCATGTACGAGGCCATTCATGACAAGCAAGCGCATGGTTTGCCGACAGACAGCAATGATTGGGTCAACCTGTTTGCCATGGCAGTGAACGAAGAAAACGCCGCCGGTGGCCGAGTCGTCACCGCACCGACTAATGGTGCTGCCGGCGTGATCCCTGCAGTACTGGCGTATTACGATAAATTTGTATCGCCCAATAACCCTGAAGGCATCCGCACCTTTATGGCGACTTCCGCGGCTATCGGCTCTTTGTACAAGACCAATGCCTCTATTTCGGCAGCAGAAGTCGGTTGTCAGGGAGAGATTGGCGTGGCGTGCTCGATGGCAGCAGCCGGATTAGCCGCAGCCATGGGCGCAAGTAATCAACAAATTGAAAACGCGGCAGAAATCGGCATGGAGCATAACCTCGGCCTCACTTGTGATCCAATAGATGGCTTAGTGCAGGTGCCCTGCATTGAGCGCAATACCATGGGCGCGGTGAAAGCGATTAATGCGACTCGGCTGGCAATGGGTGGTGACGGCCAGCACCATGTCTCACTCGATAGCGTGATTAAAACCATGCACGAGACCGGCCTCGACATGATGAGCAAATATAAAGAAACCTCACAAGGTGGCCTCGCTACCAATGTGATCCCGATTAATGTTGTGGCCTGTTAGCCACCATCGCCAACAAGGAAAGCGAAATGAAACCGAGCTACCCGAATGTAGAATTGGAGCAGTTTTTCTCCACCAATTTATCGGAATCCGATGGTGCCGTGATGTCAGCCGTGCAAGCCGAACACAAACGCCAACAACAGCAAATCGAGCTTATCGCATCAGAAAACATCGTTTCGCAAGCGGTGATGCAAGCACAAGGTACTTGCTTGACCAATAAATACGCAGAAGGCTATCCAGGCCGTCGCTATTATGGCGGCTGTGAGCATGTCGATGAAGTCGAAGCCATTGCTCAAGCCCGTGCCAAACAGCTGTTTAACTGCGAGTTTGTAAACGTGCAGCCGCACTCTGGCGCACAAGCCAACGGTGCCGTGATGCTGGCACTGCTGCAACCTGGTGACACTATTTTGGGTATGTCACTGGATGCCGGAGGCCACCTTACTCACGGGGCACGCCCTGCGTTATCAGGCAAGTGGTTTAATGCCGTGCAATACGGTGTTAATCAAGAAACTCTAGAAATTGATTATGACGATGTCGCGGCTCTTGCGCGTGAACACCAACCTAAGATGATCATCGCCGGCGGCAGCGCTGTCCCACGCCCAATTGATTTTGCTCGCTTCCGCGCGATTGCCGATGAAGTAGGCGCATATCTGATGATCGATATGGCACACATTGCCGGTTTAGTGGCCACCGGCGCCCATCCATCGCCACTGCCGCATGCGCATGTGGTCACCACCACCACGCATAAAACCCTGCGTGGTCCACGCGGTGGCATGATCCTCACCAATCACGAAGACATCAATAAAAAGATCAACTCGGCCGTGTTCCCCGGTCTACAAGGCGGTCCATTGATGCACGTGATTGCCGCGAAAGCCGTGGCGTTTGGTGAGGCGCTAGAGCCTGAGTTTAAATTGTATATTGATCAAGTGGTTGCTAACGCCAAAGTACTGGCCGAGGTTCTACAAACGCGTGGCTGCGACATTGTCACGGGCGGCACCGACACTCATCTGATGTTGGTTGATTTGCGCCCGAAAGGTCTAAAAGGCAACCAAACCGAACAAGCACTCGAGCGCGCGGGGATCACTTGTAACAAGAACGGTATTCCATTCGACACCGAGAAGCCAATGATCACATCGGGTATTCGCCTCGGTACACCAGCCGGCACCAGCCGCGGCTTCGGCGCCGAAGAATTCCGTCAAATCGGTGAATGGATTGGCGATGTATTAGATGCCTTAGTTGAGGAACCAGACGGCAACGCTGAGGTTGAAGCGCGGATTCGTAAACAAGTACAACAGCTATGTGCCCGCTTCCCGCTTTATCGTCAATAAAGGCATAGCAATAAATAACCATATATCAATTACTTAGGATTATGAGGCAGTAGACTAGTATTTGCCTCAATTTACAATGTAAATTGCTCATAAAGCGAGCAGTTCGTAATTTAGCAGGAGAGTAGCAAATGGACGCGACACTGAAGTATTCCGAAAGCCATGAGTGGGTCAAAGACAACGGCGATGGCACAGTCACCATGGGGATCACTGATCATGCCCAAGGCCTACTTGGCGATGTCGTGTTTGTCGATTTACCTGAGGTGGGTGACAGTACTGAAAAAGGTGAAAGCTTTTCTCTGGTGGAATCGGTAAAAGCCGCCTCTGATATCTATGCACCGGTTGATGGTGAAGTTGTCGCCATTAACGACGATTTAGAAGACAGCCCAGAGTTAGTTAATGACGAACCTTTTGAGGGCGGTTGGATTGCCAAGATTAAACTCGCTGACGACACCAACTTGGATCATCTGATGGATGCGGATGCTTATGCCGCCGCCATCGACGACTAATTCAGGACGAATATCATGACCAAAACGCGTTTACTCGATAGCTTAGTGGCTGATAGCGATTTTATTGCTCGCCACAATGGACCAGATATCAAACAACAAGACGCTATGCTGGCGGCGATCAATGCCACCAGCCTTGAGCATGTGATTGAAGAAACCGTTCCTGCGGATATCCGTTTGCCGGAGCCGCTTAATCTGAGTGCGCCGAAAAGCGAAACCCAGATGCTGGCGGAACTGAGCGACATTGCTACGCAAAATACGATAAAGCGTAGCTTGATTGGCCAAGGTTACTACCACACTCATACCCCACCGCCTATTTTACGTAATGTGCTGGAAAACCCTGGCTGGTATACCGCTTATACGCCTATCAGCCGAGATATCGCAAGGCCGATTAGAATCCTTACTGAACTTCCAGCAAATGGTAATGGACTTAACGGGGATGGATTTGGCCAACGCGTCGCTGCTCGACGAAGCCACTGCCGCGGCGGAAGCCATGACCCTGTGTAAGCGTGGCGGCAAGCACAAAGGCAACGCCTTTTTTGTTGCCAGCGATGTGCACCCACAAACCTTGGATGTGATTAAAACGCGTGCCAACTTCTTAGGTTTTGACATCATTGTTGATGACACGGACAAGCTGGATCAGCACGATGTATTTGGCGCCCTACTCCAATACCCCGGCACCACCGGCGAAGTGCGCGATCTCAGTGCGCTTATCGCAGAAACACAAAGCAAGAAGACGCTGGTCGCGGTTGCTACCGATCTGCTTTCACTCACTTTGCTTAAAGCGCCGGGTGAAATGGGCGCGGATGTAGTGATTGGGTCGGCACAACGCTTTGGGGTGCCTATGGGTTACGGGGGCCCACACGCCGCCTTTATGGCGACACGCGACAAGCTCAAGCGCACCATGCCTGGCCGAGTGATTGGCGTATCGGTCGATAGCAAAGGCAACCAAGCCCTGCGCATGGCGATGCAAACACGCGAGCAACATATTCGCCGTGAAAAAGCGACCTCCAATATTTGTACCGCTCAAGCCTTACTGGCCAACATGGCTGCTTTTTACGCGGTGTACCACGGCCCTGAAGGCTTGAAAAAAATTGCCCGCCGTGTGCATCACCTCACCGCGCTGTTCGCCAAATCGGTACAAGCAGCCGGGTTGAGCCTCGCGCACGACAGCTTCTTTGATACCGTGACGTTTAACACGGGCGATCAAACCGATGCCTTGTATCAACAAGCGCAAGATGCTGGTTTTAACTTGCGTAAACTGGATGGCCAACTTGGCGCGAGCTTTGATGAAGCGAGCACACTGGCAGAAGTCAATCAACTGCTCACCGCACTCACCGGTCAAGGCGATGCAGATGCCGTGGCGAGCGACATTGAAGCCGATGAATTTGCCGCGATCCCTGCCGTATGCCGCCGCAGTAGCGCGTACCTAACGCACCCTGTCTTTAACCGCTATCACAGTGAAACCAAGCTGATGCGGTATATGAAGGCGCTGGAAAACAAAGACTTTTCCCTCACCCACGGCATGATCCCGCTAGGTAGCTGTACCATGAAGCTAAACGCCGCAGCTGAGATGATCCCTGTCACCTGGCCAGAGTTTGGCGCCCTGCACCCGTTTGTGCCGTTGGAGCAAGCCAAAGGCTATCAAACACTGGGCAAATCACTGCGTGACATGCTGTGTGAAATCACCGGCTACGATGAGATCTCCATGCAGCCGAACTCAGGCGCGCAAGGGGAGTATGCGGGCTTAATTGCAATTCAACGCTACCATGAAAGCCGTGGCGACAGTCACCGCAACGTATGCTTGATCCCAAGCTCCGCGCACGGTACCAACCCTGCCTCCGCGGCCATGGTTTCGATGAAAGTGGTTGTAGTAGGCTGTGATGACGATGGCAATATCGACATTGACGATCTGAAAGCCAAGATCGACAAACACCGCGATGCGCTCTCGTGCATAATGATCACCTACCCATCGACACATGGTGTGTACGAAGAAACCGTGCAGCAAGTATGCGAGCTGGTGCACGAAGCAGGTGGCCAAGTTTACTTAGACGGCGCCAACATGAATGCGCAAGTGGGGCTGACCACACCGGGTTATATTGGCTCAGACGTCTCGCATCTCAACCTGCACAAAACCTTCTGTATTCCCCACGGTGGTGGCGGCCCAGGTATGGGACCGATCGGGGTGAAATCGCACCTTGCGCCTTTCCTTCCCGGTCATGTGGAGCAAGGCGACGAATTTGCCGTCTCGGCTGCACCAATGGGTAGCGCCTCGATTCTTCCTATTTCATGGGCGTACATCGCCATGATGGGTGAACAAGGCCTGACGCGCGCGACCGAGTTGGCGATTCTCAGTGCCAACTATGTGATGGAACGTTTGCGTCCTTACTACCCTGTGCTTTATCGCGGCAAAAATGGACGCATTGCGCACGAATGTATTATCGATATTCGTCCTCTCAAAGAGGCATCCGGCATCAGCGAAGAAGACATTGCTAAACGCTTGATGGATTATGGCTTCCATGCACCGACCATGTCTTTCCCGGTCGCGGGTACGCTGATGGTTGAGCCGACCGAAAGTGAAAGCCAAGAGGAATTGGATCGCTTCTGTGATGCCATGATTGCCATCCGCGAGGAAATTGCCAAGGTACAAGATGGTGAGTGGACGCTGGAAGACAACCCATTGGTCAATGCGCCTCACACCCAAGCGGATCTGATGGCAGACGAGTGGTCTCACGCCTATTCACGTGAGCTAGCTTGCTTCCCATCTGCCCATAATAAGGCAAGCAAATACTGGCCATCGGTCAACCGTGTCGATAACGTCTACGGTGACCGCAACCTGATTTGCTCTTGCCCTAGCATTGAAAACTATATGGATGAGTAATCCGTTCCACTCGCGGAAAGAGTGACGTTAAAGGCGAGCCGCTCGGCTCGCCTTTTTATTTTAGAGACGCGAAGCAAAGCTTACACTAGGCCACATGGGACAGGAACGGGTGCGCATCACATTGACCTTGCGTTGATGAGTCAATCTCGGTCAGGTGCCGTGTCGCGCGATACAAGAAGGATCAAAGACTAGAAGTTAAACACTCGTACGTCTTCGTTGCGCATAATCCGGCTGATCTGTGGTGGCTTAGCCACTGAAATCCCGGATAGCAATGCTGCTTTTCCTTTGTCGCTGTTAGGTAAAAATAATGCGCACACACTCACGTTAGCGCCGCCTTGTTTCAGCTTCATCATTAGTTGTTCTGGGGTAACGTTTTTAGGCTTTAATGGCGCGTTTTCAGTATCTTTAAACGCTAATTCACCGGCTTTCCCACACAGCAACACATCAACATGCGTCCCTTGGGCCTGCATCGTATTCGCTAATACCATAGCCATTCCTTGTGTTTGCAATTCGCCACTGTTAACCATTACCAACGCTTGTTCCACCGAATCCGTCGATGCTTGAGCGGCCCCCGTGAGCAAACCTAGTCCAAATAGGCTGCCGATTATTCGTTTCTTGTTCATGATGCACTCCTTTTTATAACTCATTAAAACATTAGCACATCCTAATGGTTGGCATCGTTTGAATCAAACATCGTGTTAACCCGCTAGAAAAAGCGTGATGCTGAATGCAATCAACTTACATACAACCAATAAATCGGTCATCTAAGTGGAAGTTGACGTCGTACTGAAACCCACCATCTATCTATAGGGTTCCACTATGCTCTCATTTTTAAAGCCGAATCCGGTTAAAAAGCTAAAAAAGCAGTACGACGCCAAACAACAACAAGCCCTTGAAGCTCAACGCAATGGCGATATCAGAGGATACTCACTACTCACCGAAGAAGCGGAAAAGATTGACCAACAGATTAAAGCCTTGGAAAACAAGGCTTAGTAACTTGAAGAAGGGTTAAATTGCCGTTTTACCAAGCGCTGGTATAAAGGGCAGCGTGCCAACAACTCGGTATGACTGCCCACATCCACCAACTTACCTTGATCCATCACCACAATGCGATCAGCATGTTGAATGGTCGACAAACGATGAGCAATAATCAAAGTCGTTCTATTGCGCATCAAGGTGGCCAATCCTTGTTGTACCGCATGCTCACTTTCGCTATCCAGCGCGCTGGTGGCTTCATCAAGTAATAGAATCCTTGGATCCTTAAGAATCGCGCGGGCAATTGCAATCCGCTGTCGTTGGCCGCCCGAAAGCCGAACACCACGCTACGCCCAAAAAGCTGTGATAGCCGTCCGGTAATTGCTGAATAAAGCCGTCAGCGTGCGCTTGAACTGCCGCCTCTTTCACCGCTTGCTCACTGGCGTCTGGCCTGCCGTAGCGGATGTTTCCTATCACATTATCGCTAAACAGTGCCGGTTGCTGCGGCACCAATGCCATTTGTTGGCGCAAGGCTTGCGGGGACAAGCTGCGAATATCTTGTCCTCCCAGCGTAATCGCACCCGACTGCGGATCGTAGAAGCGTTGCAGTAACTCAAAGACCGTCGTTTTTCCGGCCCCCGATGGCCCCACTAACGCCACGACTTCACCAGGCTGAATAGCAAGGTTCAGCGTATCAATCGCAGGCTGATTGGGGCGCGTGGGATAATGAAAATGTACTGCTTCAAAACCAATATCATTGCTCAGTGATTGGGCATCGGTAATCGGTGAGGTAGCGGGAGTACGAATATGACTTTGCACGTGTAAAAGCTCCACCAAGCGCTCTGTTGCGCCTGCCGCGCGCTGCAACTCCCCCAGCACTTCCGACAAGGTGGCCATGGAAGAGGCAACCATGATGGCGAAAAACACAAAGGCGCCCAAATCGCCTGCCGACATGGTGCCTTGAATCACATCGCGACCGCCGACCCATAACATCCCTGTAATCGCGCTGAACACAATCACGATCACCCCGGAAATGAGAATGGCTCTTTGTTTCACGCGCTCGCGTCCGATGAGATAGGCACGCTCCACTTCTTGCCCAAATGCAGCTTTGGCGTGATCCTCTACCGCGAAGCTTTGCACGGTTTTAATATTGGTGATGGCTTCACCGGCATAGCTGCCTACATCCGCCATCGAATCTTGGCTTTGCCGCGACAACACCCGCACGCGACGGCCATAGATAAGTATTGGCACCAAAATAAAAGGTACGGAGGCCAGCACAATTAAGGTCAGTTTAATATTGGTGGCAAACAGCATGATGATAGCGCCCACACACAGTAACGCACTGCGCATCGCCATGGAAAAAGAGGAGCCGATGATGTTTTGCAGTAAGCTGGTATCTGTGGTGATCCGCGACATAATTTCGCCGCTGCCGTGGGTTTCAAAATAACTCGGATACAGACCAATCACATGATCAAATACCGCTTGGCGAATATCGGCACTGACCCGTTCACCCACCGATGACACCAGATAGAACCGGAAAAAGGTGCCGATCGCGATTAATACCGTGATCAGCAAAATAAACTGTACCGCATTGCCCAACTCAACCAGTGACTGCTGTGCAAAGCCTTGGTCGATCAAAAGTCGAACGCCGTGTCCGACCGAGAGTGTTAATGATGCGGTAAAAATCAAAGCCAGCAATGCCGCGCTCACTTGCCAACAGTAAGGGCGGATAAACGCAATAAGCTCCCACAATATAGTCAGGTTTTTACTGTTGCGATTCACGGCAGATTGTTTCGATGAGGTATCCGTTGCGGTTTGATTTGCCATAAGTTCACTTAATGCTGTCCTTGCATGTTAAGGGCGGGTGAGTAGGATCATTAACTCGCGATTGTCGTTAATAAGTGCATCGATGGTGCATGTATCCAGCTCATTTAAAAATGCTTGTTTGGCTTTCGCTAATCGGTCTTTTAAACGGCATGCTGGAGTGATATGGCAAAACTCGACCGAGCAATTAACGAGTTCCAGCGGTTCAAGGTCGCGTACCACTTGCCCCACCGTGATCGCGGTCGGCGCTTGCAGCAGACGAATACCACCGTTCTTCCCACGCACCGTTTGAATATACCCCAGCTGCCCTAAACGGTTGATGACTTTCACCATATGATTGCGCGACACCCCAAACAAGCGTGTCACCTCGGTAATGTTGGTAAGCTCACCCTCTGGCAAGGATGCCAGAAAAATCAAGGTGCGAAGTCCGTAATCTGTAAAGCTGGTTAGTTGCATGTGTACCTCTTACTACCCAGTCAAATTGTAATTCTTCGATTGATTAAAAGATATATTTGAGATACAACTTAAAACATGCATTAAATATACATGTTTAGAGAGACGCTGATGTTAAGCCAACAAACCATTGATATTGTTAAATCAACTGCCCCTGTGCTCGCCGAAACAGGCCCGAAGCTGACGACCCACTTTTATCAGAGGCTTTTCCAACACAACCCTGAATTAAAAGATATTTTTAATATGCGCCACCAGCAAAATGGCGATCAACGTGAGGCGTTGTTCAATGCTATTTGTGCGTATGCGCAGAATATCGATAACTTACCTGCCCTCCTTGGCACAGTAGAAAAAATCGCCCACAAACACACTAGTTTGTTGGTAAAAGCCGAACACTATCCCATTGTAGGTAAGCATCTATTAGCGACCATTGATGAGTTACTCGCCCCCGAACAAGCGGTACTAGATGCCTGGGCGGAGGCGTACCAGGTGCTGGCGGATGTGTTTATCGCAAAGGAACAACAACTTTATCAAGACAGCCATGATCAAGTGGGCGGTTGGCAAGGGCTACGCGATTTTGTGTTGGTTGAAAAACGTCCAGAAAGTGAACAGGTCACCAGTTTTGTGTTTGCACCTAAAGACAGTCAGCCCGTCGCGCCTTTTACGGCCGGACAATACATTGGCATCGTCGTTAATCATACCGGTTTTGAACATCAAGAAATTCGCCAATACAGTTTGTCACACGCGCCTAACGGCCAGCATTATCAGATCTCGGTAAAACGGGAGCCACTCGGTCAGGTCTCCAATTACTTACATGATGAGTTAGCTGTTGGTGGCACTGTGATGCTCACGCCACCGGCGGGCGATCTCAAACTGAACGTGGATCAGGGTACGCCCGTCGTATTAATTTCTGGCGGGGTGGGCGTAACGCCAATGTTAGCGATGTTAGAAAGCCTTACCGAACATGATGCGCCCGTCACTTGGCTGCATGCTACCGAGCACGGCAAACTGCATGCTTTCAATCATCCTGTCCGCAACCTCGCGCGTCAGCACAGGCATATCCAGACGCACATTTGGTATAACCAACCTCAACCCGCGGATACACTTGGACAAGACTTTGATCATACCGGATGGATGGATCTGACTGCGGTGAGCGGTACGTTCAGTCCAGTCACGGTACAGGTTTATCTCTGCGGCCCAGTTGGCTTTATGCAGCATGTCCAAACCCAACTACGCGCCTTGGGCGTCCCTGACGAACAGTTCCACTATGAGTGCTTTGGCCCGCATAAAGTATTATAGCTCGCTATTTCTCTTTCTTTGAGCAGCTAATCCCACGTTTGCAAAGGTGTCGTTGAAATTATACAAAACAGTCAATATAATCATCACACCAAATTTTTAGGGTTTTCCTGCCTAATAATCTCACCTTTGAGAAGCTATTATGAGGTAAACTCTAGTTGCAACACTTTTAATCAAAAGGATTACCATGAAAAAATTTATCGCTATTGCTGCACTTGCTACCCTTCCACTCTCTGGCGCGGCATTGGCAGATTCAGATATCGGCTGTGGTCTCGGCACAATGGTATTTGATGGTCAACAAGGAAAGGTTTACAAAGTACTCGGCGCCACCACAAACGGCACCTCTGGTAACCAAACCTTTGGTATCACCTTTGGTACGCTGGGCTGTGATGGCACAGGCACCATTGATTCGCAGCAGAAGCTAGCCATGTTCATTGACGGAAACATGGACAACCTAGCGCGTGATATCGCACGTGGCGAAGGCGAAACGTTGGCAACGCTTTCTGAAGTTTGGGGCATCAAAGATGCAGACAAAGCAGCATTTAACGACGTTGCTAAGCAAAACTTTGCATCGATCGTAACCTCTGATCAAGTCACTTCACAAGAAGTACTGACCAACCTAAATACTGTTGTAGCGCAAAACGAGCAGCTTTCAACGTATAAAATTTAAGCGGTATAACGCTTGACGGTTATCCGCCAAACAGTGGCGGTTATTAAGTACGAAAGTGCCCTACTTGGGCACTTTCATGTTTCTGGACGTGAATCGTTGTACTGATATGAGACTTATTCATTCTCGCACCTCGCTATTTGTTCGTCTTAGTCTCATCATTCTTTCTCTCTTTAGCGCGCCGGCTTTTGCGAGTACGCCTGATTTTACCAACACGGCTACGTTTGCTAAGACCGCTACTGTTACGAAAAATAGTGACTTTGATATTCCCTCCTTGGCCAACCAAGCATACTGGCTAAAACTGGTTCACTATCTACCTAACACGTTATCGGGCTATGAAAGTACGGTTGATTCAGAAGATTTTTTCCTTGCCGCTAACGGAAAGACACACCCGCAACAAGAGCTAGCAGCGACAATTAATGCGCTTTACCATGCCGATGCCTCCGTTGCAAAAGCAGCAAGGTGTCAATATCCCGCGCGTTTTACATGGCTCGAGTCTAAAGCAGGACGCACTGCACAACTCGATTGCCCTGAACTTGAGCGTTGGCAAAAGGTGCTTGATCCAGATGGCATGACGCTGGTTTTTCCAACGGCATTTATGAACAATCCCTCATCAATGTTTGGCCATACGCTGTTGCGAATTGACGCACAAGATCAAACACGAAATAAAGAATTGGTGGCATTTGCAGTCAATTTTGCTGCCGAACCCAGCCAAGATGACAATGCCGCCATGTATGCCGCAAAGGGGCTGTTTGGCGCTTACCCGGGGCAATTTACTGTGATGCCTTATTATCGTAAGGTTCGCGAGTATAACGACATTGAATCGCGAGATATTTGGGAATATCCCCTTAACTTGTCCGAGCAAGAGGTAAATCGTGTATTGCTGCATTTGTGGGAGATGCAAAGCGCGACCTTCGATTACTACTTTCTTGACGAAAACTGCTCATACCAACTTCTCGCATTGCTTCAGTTGGCTCGCGATGATTTAAGTTTGGTCGATGATTTCCCGTTTCAAGCGATCCCGTCAGATACAGTAAAAACGCTAGCCAGTAATGACTTGATTGAGACACCGAGTTTTCGTGCCTCGTTTGGCACTCGCCTATTAAATATGTCGCAACAAGCCTCTCCTGCGGTGTTTGAAGCCGCGAAAAAAGCGAAAAGTGGCCATTTCCCTGACCATCAGCAATATACTGACGAGCAATTGGCCGCTATTTATGAATTTGCTTACGAGTGGCTCAATTTTGATTTTTATGATCAAGCACTTCCTAGAGATCCCTATGCGCAGCGCCTCACTAAATTACTCAGCATGCGCAGCCAAGTCAGTGCAGCCTCTCCGTTTGAGTCCGTAGCTAATATCAATGTATCGCCGGATAAAGGGCACGGCTCTACACGTATTGGTTTTGGAGCAAGAACCGCAAAAAACGGTCTCGATGCCCTCTCGCTTGAATGGCGCGCGGCATACCATGACTTAATGGATCCCCAAGATGGCTTTGTGCCCGGCGCACAAATCAGCTTTGTTGATGTCGCTATCAGCCACGATAAAAACGGTAATACGCAACTGGATAAGCTTTATCTGATCGATGCCATGACAATCGCGCCGAAAAAACGGGTTTTCTCTAGTCTATCGTGGAATATCCGTGCAGGCTTTGACCGTTTACCAGGCACCGAGAGACAAGATAGCCGTTGGTTTGCTCAAGGGGGCGTAGGTCAGTCGTGGGGAGAAAGTGACGGTTTACATGCCTACGCTTTGTGGTCAACAGCATTAACTCATGGCGACGCCAGCGATAACCAATTTAATCTAGCAACCGGCGTAGAATCAGGATTGCTATGGCAACTTGCTGATAACCATCGTCTCGGCGTGCAAGCACAGTATCTGCCGCTGCTTAATCGTTCCTCCCTGACACAATCACAAGTCGATATGACTTGGAACTGGCGCGTCACCGATGATTGGTCTATTCGCAGTAAAGCACGCTACCAGCACTGGGAGAACGAAGAGATCAGTGGTCACATTACTAGCTATTTTTACTTTTAAACACCTCAAATCGTGTGCCGTCCTCTCGAACTGACAGCAAAGAAATAGCACGCATCCCCCAGAAAAGCGGGTCTAATAGCATTCAAGATTAACGGCCCGCTTTCATAACAAGTTACTCCTCGGTTTTCCCTCAGCGTGTTTATATCCTTCTCTCACAATTAATAATATTTTTATCATCTAAATCGTCTACGCTTAGCTTAATGTTGTTACAAAACACCTTTGCGCTAGTTCATAAGCGCGATGAACAGGAAAGCAGATGATGAAAGATCTTAGTGTTGTCAAAAAAATAGGGCTCAGTTTTATTGCCTTTTTTATCGTTTTTGCCTCCGTTGCCATCATGTTTATGCTCGGCCTATCCACGATAAGTAAAGACATCACACAACTTTCACACAAAAGTCTTCCCTCGGTATCAATATTAAAAGGCATTCAGGTCGACATCACCAAAGTCCGGAAAGATGAATTTTCACTGCTACCAAACAGCGGTAACCCAAAAATATCGCAATGGTTAAACGATCTCGACCAATGGCGTGCCGATGTACAAGCTGGGATCAAAGCTTATCAAGCTCTGGACCTCACATCACAAGAGAAACAATCATTTAATGTGTTTAAGAAAACGTGGAATCAGTATATTAAGGAAACCCAGTCTTATAACCAGCTTTTAAGAAATGACGATCCCGACAAAGCGAATGAAGTCGTTTTAGCCAGTTTTGGGACCTATTCCGATGCGCTAAAAAGCTTGGATAACACACTCGAACTAAACGGTGACTTAGTAAAGCAAATTGGGGCAGAAGCCAGAGTGCAGCAACCACCGCTCAGATAAATGCAGCCATTGGAACACTTGTGATCATTTTAGTGATTATGGCTGCATCTATTCTGCTTTCTCGCGCTATCTCTCGCCCAGTCGGTAAAGCGCTCGCGTTTGCATCGAGTATTGCCAAAGGTCAGCTCAACAACAAATGTGATGAAAAGGACTTGTCCAAAGATGAGCTTGGCTCCTTACTCAAAGAATTGGTGACGATGCAAAACAATCTTCACGGATTGGTATCAGAAATTAACGATTCTACCATTCAGCTAACTGCCGCCGTTGAAGAGGTGAGTGCGATTTCATCTCAAAATGCGTCAGGTATGCAAAACCAGCAGCAAGAGCTTGGATCGGTGGCGTCTGCGATGACCCAGATGCAAGCCGCTGTCAGTGAAGTGGCGCAGAATACCGAAGAAGGCGCAACATCAGCGCATTCGGCAGCAAAGATTGCGAAAAAAGGGAGTGGGTCATTAGCCGATGCGATTAGCATTATTGAACGCGTATCTGGATTGATGCAAGACTCAGAAACATTAACAGAACAACTTAAAACAAGCTCCGAAGACATTAATGTCGTGGTTGATGTAATTCGTGGTATTGCCGAGCAGACTAATTTACTTGCTTTGAATGCGGCAATAGAAGCAGCCCGTGCCGGTGAGCAAGGCCGAGGGTTTGCTGTGGTAGCCGATGAGGTTCGCTCACTGGCACAGCGTACTCAAGAATCGACCGAGCAAATTGTTGATACCATCGAGACACTGCAAATAAACACGACTAAGGTCCGCGAATCCAGCCATGAATGCCAAACAGGCATTACGCAATGTGTAGAAACGGTCAGCGATACCGGCGAACAAATGCGGGAAATTGAAGTCTCTGTTGATGATATCGCCCAACGCAGTACCCAAATTGCTACCGCCTGCAGTGAGCAAAGCTCTGTCTCTAACGAGCTTAACCGCAGCCTTGAGAACATTAATAGTGCCTCAACGGAAATGGCCGAGGGGGCAACGCAAACAGCGATTGCCTGTGACCAAATCAGCAATCTTGCGCATAACTTAAAAACACGCATGGAAACATTTAAGCTTTAGTACATTATCTGATGCGTGCTATTTCTCCTGCACGATACTCGTTCAATGTTTTAGAACAAGATGCACAAGATTACGCCGTGTTCGCACGGCGTTTTTGTTTCTACCCAATAGCGCCAAGTGCTCCATCTAAATCTAATGAGCCTAAGCGAAATTAATTTAGGTGGTGGTGAAAGGCGCACCACCACGAAGTGGTGGCTTTAATCAAACCCTTCTTGCTGATCTAGGTATTGCTTCACAATCTCAAGTGGCGCACCTCCGCAACTAACCAGACAATAACTTCTGCTGTAAAAAACTGGCTTCCAGTAAAACTTACCCAAGTACTCAGAAAACTCCTTTCTAACAAGTCTTGATGTGGCAGTTTTTAAGCTGTTCACCATTTTGCTTGGTTGTATTTTGGGGTTCGCAGAAATCAAAAGGTGAAGATGATCTGGTTCACCGTTGCACTCCAAGAGTTCACAACCCCAAGTTTCCAGTAATCTTTTATACTGAGACTCTAAGTACGCAGCAACTTCTGGCGTGATACAATGACGGCGATATTTA
>AQOF01000003.1 GCA_000565345.1 Salinivibrio costicola subsp. costicola ATCC 33508 = LMG 11651
GTTCGGTGCGTGCGGCAAAATACCGGCAAACTCTTGTTGGATGAGCTCACCTATCGGAGAGCGAGRCACCAACACCCGTTCGTCGACGAAAAACTCTAAGCCACAGAAATAGGCCTTATTGGTCAAATACGCGACCGGCGTTTTATCGTTAATACGCGCAATCACACGCTCAACAATACGATGCTTTTCACTGGTTGTTAGGCGAGAAAAACGGGTTTCAGACGGGACATCAATAGGAAGATATAAGGTCGGGAGTACCAGCTGAACCGCTTCATCCCAAGCATTGTCAGTGCCATGGCCGTAAAATAACCCTGCCGCATTGAAACGACTGACTGTCCAGCGCAGCATGTCTTGCAGCGTATGTAACTCACTGACCACTTCTTCAGTAAAAATCGTATCCACATTGGCCTCCATCGGCTTCATGCAATTTGGGGTCGCCCTTTGACGCTAGGTCAGTACAATAAGCAGCATTTTGAGCTGGCTGATTGTACAATGAGCCTATTACCTCGGAGACAGTTTTTTTATGAGCAAAAAACCATCGATGACGGAAGAGGAGTTAGCACTATTCCGTGATGCCGTCAAAGGCGCAAAAAAGTTGGAGCAGGATACCATAAACCCGCCACAACGCCAGATGAGCAAACCACGTAAACAACGCCAGTTTGAGCGGCAAAGTAGCGACCATGCCTTTTATTTCTCCGATCAGTTTGAGCCACTTTTAACGGAGTCAGGCCCATGCACTATGCGCGGCAAGACGTCTCTAAGTACGAAGTCAAACGGCTTCGTCGTGGCGTCTATGTGCCCGATATCTATTTAGATTTACATGGCATGACCCAAACCGAGGCAAAGCGAGAGCTCGGGGCGATGCTCGCCGAGTGCGTCAAAGAGGGGACCGGCTGTGCCAGCGTGATGCACGGTATTGGTAAAGGCATCCTCAAAGAAAAAATCCCCCTCTGGCTCGCCCAGCATCCCAGCGTGATGGCGTTTCATCAAGCGCCACGCGAGTTTGGTGGCGATGCTGCCCTCTTGGTATTAATCGAAGTGCCTGAGCGTTAGCGTCCGAGCTGACGTGGCGACATCAGGGTAGCCAGTGACGCCTGTTGCGTCGCTGTGTCAACGTCAATGATCGCCATTGCCGAGGTGGCAAACATTGGCGGTTGGCCCTCTTTTACCCATTCATTGGTCAAGTAGCCAACCAGCGGCAAATGTGAGATCAACAAAATCACACCGGGATTATCTACTTCTATCATCGCGCTTAGATACGTATGGACCTGATCGCTGTTTCCATACGGCGTAATACCCTTTTCAGTGAGTACTTCGCCAGCGGCAGGCAATAGAGGCGCACATGCTTGCCATGTCTGTTGCGCGCGTAAATACGGACTGACGAGTACTTTATCAATGGCCTGCCCGTTAAGCTGCTGCTGGAGCCAGGTTGCCATTTGTTGGCTTTGTTGCTCGCCATGCGCGGTTAATCCGCGTTCACTATCACTGGCCGCGAAAGCTTGTGCTTCGCCATGACGCATTATGATCAATTTCATCGCGTTAATACCCACACTTCTATACTGAGATTTGCTGCATGCTACCAAGGTAAAACACCAAAGACCAAATAAGTGGTTTGCGACTCTGGTCAGTGGTAGTCATACTTAACCTTAACTTATTTACTTTAAAAGTGAGTTGCTTGTGTACGTCAGCCCAAACGACAACAAACACTACCGTTATATCACGCTGCCTAATGCATTGCGTGTTTTACTGATCAACGATCCACAGGCGCATCGCAGCGCCGCGGCCTTGTCGGTCAATGTGGGACACTTTCATGATCCGGTAGACCGACAAGGGCTCGCTCACTTTCTCGAGCACATGCTATTTTTAGGCACTGAGTCTTACCCAGTGATTGGCGATTTTCAGCGATTTATCAGCCAACATGGTGGCCATAACAACGCCTGGACGGGGACAGAAAATACCACCTTCTTTTTCGATATTCGTCCCAATCAGTTCGCCCCCGCCTTAGATCGCTTCAGCGCTTTCTTTATTTCACCGCGTTTCGACGCAGATGCCGTGGATAAAGAACGTCAATCAGTTGACGCTGAATATCGCATGAAGCTCAATGATGATGTGCGACGTATCTATCAAGTTCACAAAGAAACCATTAATCCTCAGCATCCGTTTGCCAAATTCTCCGTCGGTAGTGTAGAAACATTGGCTGACCGTCCGGATCAATCAGTGCGCGATGATTTGATCGCATTTTATCACGCCAATTACAGCGCGAATTTGATGACGGTTGCGCTCACCGGACCACAATCGCTCGATGACCTTGAGGCGCTGGCCCAGCAATATTTTGCCGCGATTGCTAATCATGATTATCCCGTGCTTACCGTTGACGCACCGCTAGTGACCAAGGCCGAGCGCCATCAATGGGTCACCATTGCGCCGCTTAAAGAGGTGCGCAAACTCACCCTCGCTTTCTCCGTGCCAGAAAGCCCTGATCAATACCGTACCAAGCCTTTATCTTACATTGCCCATCTGCTCGGTTATGAAGGCCCGGGTAGCCTGATGTCATTATTAAAAAATAAAGGCTATATCAACACACTCTCAGCAGGCGGCGGGATCAGTGGGCGAGACTTTCGCGAGTTTACACTTGGCTTTGCGCTCACCGAATTGGGCTTAAGCCACATCGACGATATCATCACCCATGTTTTTGAAGCGATCGCATTGATTCGACAGAACGGTGTCCAAGCTTGGCGCTATCAGGAAAAGCGGCAAGTGCAAGAGTTAGCTTTTCACTATCAAGACGCACTTCGTCCTATTGATACCGTGAGTCAGTTGGTCATGAATATGCACCATTACGCACCAACCGATCTCTTGTATGGGGATTATATGATGGCCGGCTTCGATCACACTCAAATTCAAACCATGTTGCAGCATATGAGCGTCGATAACGTTCGAGTGATGCTGGTAGCAAAAGGCTTTAGCCATGATCAGCAAGCAGACTGGTATCAAACGCCTTATTCCATCAAACGGTTTTCTGCTAAGCAAATCGCACAATGGAAAACAGACTCGATATCGCCAGCGCTCGCCCTACCGGATCCAAACCCCTACATTGCCGATGCACTGCACCCGCTCCCCGTTGAGCCCGACCAAAGTGACACCCCGCACTTAATCGAGACGTTGCCAGGCTTTCGTCTCTGGCATGGCCAAGAGCCACACTTCCGCGTGCCGAAAGGGCATGTCTATATTGCCATTGATAGCCCACATGCGGTCGCGACGGTTAAAAATATTGTCATGACCCGGCTTAGCGTTGAGATGTTATTAGAAGCATTGAATGAGCAAACGTATCAGGCCGAAATTGCGGGCATGAATTACAATTTGTATGCGCACCAAGGCGGCGTGACCTTAACCCTCAGTGGCTTTAACGATAAGCAACCTTTATTACTCAAGCTGATTTTACAACGATTTTCTCAGCGCAGTTTTAATCCCGAACGCTTTGAAACGATTAAAGCGCAGCTAAAACGAAGCTGGGAAAATGCCGAGAAGAATAAACCACTCAGTCAACTATACAACAGCATGACTGGCTTACTACAACCCAATAACCCACCGTATCATGCCCTTTTAAGCGCTTTAGAGATGGTGACATTGCGCGATCTACCTGAGTTTGTCGAGGCCATGCTCGCCACCCTCCATGTCGATATGTTTGTCTATGGCAATTGGCACCTTAACCATACGCAAGCACTGGCCAACACCGTGAAAGATGCGCTACGCGTAGAAGGGCAAGCCTATCAAGAATCGGTGCGACCGCTGACCTTGCTCGACGGTGTGGGCACCGTCAGTTATGAGCGCACTCTTGGACACGCAGAGTCCGCGCTCTTGGTGTATTATCAAAGCGCATCTACCGACCCGGAGGCGGTGGCGACCTATACCCTCGCGAACCATCTCATGTCGTCCGCTTTTTTTAACGAATTACGGACTAAACAACAACTTGGTTATATGGTTGGCGCGAACAATTTACCCCTCAATCGTCACCCTGGATTGATTTTTTACGTGCAATCGCCGTTGGCAGGCCCTGAGTTATTAATGGGGGCGATTGACGATTTTTTGAATGCGTTTTTTATGGTGCTCTTGGAGATGAGCGAATCGCGTTGGCAGAGCAGCAAACAGAGCCTACTCGCCCAGGTGCGAGAGCCAGATAATAATTTACGCGCGCGTGCGCAACGTTACTGGATCAGTATTGGCAACAAAGATTATCACTATCAACGTCGCGAGCAAGTGGCCGACGCCATGGCTGAGCTCACACGCGCTGATATGGTACGCTTTGTGGTCAATACCTTAAAACCAAGAACCGCCGATAGACTTGTGATGCACAGCTGTGGCATTGACCACCAAGACGATGCCACCTTAGACGGCGCTCACCCTATTATCGATATTGAGGCTTTCCGTGCACAGTGTCGGCGCAGTGAAGACTAACCTACCGTTAAAATATAAAAAAACAGGGCCGCGCTTTGTGGCCCTGTTTTTTTGCTTGGCGCTCGCTCTTTTTTAAGCGACGCGCTTATTCGGTATCGGGATAGAAGACATCGCCTTCTTTCGCCATTGCCAACAGGCGTTCACAAGGCGCAAACCGTTCACCGTAACGATTTTGATGCGCTTGGAGCAAGCTCACCACACGTTCGATACCAATATGATCCATGTAGCGGAACGGTCCGCCCAAAAATGGCGGGAAGCCAATGCCAAAGATTGCACCAATATCGCCATCTCGTGCCGAGTGAATGACGCCCTCGTCGAGGCAACGTGCCGCCTCATTCAGCATCATTAGCGCGCAACGCTGGGCCACTTCATGACCCGATAAACTCGCATTGAGTTTAATATTCAATAAGCTATAGATCTTTTTATCAACCTGCTTACCTTTGCTGCCTTTTTTACTGGCATCGTAGCGATAAAAGCCTTTACCGGTTTTACGCCCTTTACGGTCATCATTTAACAGCACATCAAAGACATCTGGCGCTTCAAAGCGCTTACCCAGCTCCTGGGTGAGAATTGGCGCAATTTTAGCCCCAATATCAATACCCACTTCGTCAAGCAACGTAATAGGACCGACCGGGAAACCAAAGTCGAGCAATGCATTATCGATATGTTCAATCGTTTCGCCAGCCAATAACACACGCGCCGCCTCGTTCATATACGGGGCAAGAATCCGGTTCACATAGAATCCAGCGCTACTCCCCCACCACAATCGGTGTTTTCCCCTGTTTGCGAGCAAGCTCGACCACGGTAGATATCGTCTTATCACTGGTCCCTTGGTGTGGAATTACCTCGACTAAAGGCATTTTTTCCACCGGCTGAAGTAATGCAAGCCAACAACCTTCTCTGGCCGCTGGCTGCCTTCGGCAATTTGGTGGATAGGCAATGAAGAGGTATTGGTGGCAAAAATAGCGTCTTTACTTGTTATCGACTCCATCTCTTGCACCATGCGGTGTTTTAGCGATAAATCTTCAAACACCGCTTCAACCACCACGTCAGCATTCGACAAGGTCGTGGCTTGTGTGTCACCAGACAGTTGCATCATGGTCGCTTGCAACTCAGCTTTACTGATTTGCTTGCGCTTCCGCTTTTTGTTGAGCAACGCGTAACTGTAGCGAAGCGCGTTTAAAATGCCGTCTTCACTGACATCTTTCACTCGCACGGGGTAACCGGCTTTGGCAACGGAGACATGGGCGATGCCCGCCCCCATCAAGCCACCACCGAGAACACCGACTCGTTCAACCTGACCTGGCTCGGCGTCCGCGCCATTTTCTTTTTTCATCGCGGTCGTTGCAAAGAAGAGACTGCGTAATGACTTTGATTCAGGCGTCATCACCAGCTCGCCAAACTGTCGAGCTTCTTCCGCGAAACCTGTTTTTAGTCCTTTATCTAGGCCTTTTTTGACCACCGCTAAGATAGCATCCGCTGCCGGATAATTACCCCGCGTTTTGGCACGCGCTTTTTTACCCGCTTGATCAAAGACGAGGTTACGCCCTACCGAATTTCCGCTTAACATCCAGCTTTGCCATGTCCGGCTGCGTTTCGGCTTGGACTTTTGCGCCAACGCTTCGGCGACATCAAGCAGAACCGTATTCGGGACACAATCATCAATCACGCCGAGTTTTTTCGCTTTCTTCGCCCGAAGCTGCTTACCGGTTAGCATCATGTCCAATGCATCCGGGACGCCTATTAAGCGCGGTAAACGCTGCGTACCGCCCGATCCGGGAAGCAGACCAAGTTGCACCTCCGGCAAGCCCAGTCGCGTTTTATCCCAATCAGTAGCAACCCGACTGTGACAGGCAAGCGCTAACTCTAAGCCACCGCCTAAACAAGGACCATGAATCGCAGCCACCACATGAAAAGGCAGTTTTTCAATGCGTGAGAATAAGGCTTGTCCTTGTCCCGCTATCTCACTCGCTTGTTCGGCACTTTCACACGCCTCTAGCATGCGCACGTCAGCGCCTGCGACAAAGTTGTCCGGTTTGCCAGAGTGAATCACCAGTCCTTTAATCGACTGGTTGCCCTCGAGTTGATCCAGCACCGCTGAAACGCCCTCGACAAAACTCGCTTGCAAGGTGTTCATGCTCTCGCCAGGCACATCAATGGTCAGCCAAGCAATGTGATTATCAGCAATCGTTAGCGTAAAGGCTTGCGTATTATCGGTTGTCATTATTCTGCCTCCAAGATCATTGCAGCACCTAGCCCACCGGCCGCACACGCGGTATTAAGCGCTAATCCTCCACCACGACGTTTAAGCTCACGCAGTGTTTGAGTAATCATGCGCGCGCCTGTAGCGGCAAAGGGGTGGCCGTAAGCAAGCGAGCCGCCCAGCACGTTGAATTTGTCCATATCAATTTCACCGATGGCGCGATCACGATTGAGGTGCTCACGGGCAAAGGTATCAGAGGCAAACATTTTCACATTCGATAGGGTTTGCGCGGCAAACGCTTCGTGCATATCAATTAAGGTGAGATCCGCCAACGTGATCCCCGCGCGGTCTAACGCCATCGGGGTCGCATACGAAGGGCCCATCAACATATCTTTTTGTACGCCAATCGCCGAAAACGCGTAGGAGCGTATATAGCCTAAGACCTCGAGTCCAAGCGCTTTAGCACGGCTTTCTGGCATCATTAGTACTGCCGCCGCACCATCAGTGAGCGGCGTACTGTTTGCCGCGGTCACAGAGCCATGTTTACGGTCAAATGCAGGGCGTAATTTGGCATAATCTTCCAGGGTGGAATGGGGACGCAAGTTATTATCTTGTCCAATCCACGCTTTGTATGGTTCAGGGTACGCCGTCATGACTTCATCACTGAGCAAGCCTTCATCCCACGCTTTACTGGCAAGCTGATGAGAACGAAGTGCGAGTGCGTCTTGATCGCCCCGTGAAATTTGATGTGACTTCGCCATTTGCTCAGCGGTCTGCCCCATGCTGAGGCCGGTTGAGTATTCGGCGACGGCCGGTGGTACAGGGGCTAAATCTTTAACCGATAGCTTACTGAGCAGCTTTAAGCGCTTACTCATGGTTTTCGCTTTGCTTAAATCTAACAAGGTACGGGCGAGCTTTTTGCTTACGCCAATCGGCAAGACCGATGACGAATCCGCGCCCCCGGCAATTCCCACTTGGATATTGCCTGCAATCATGCTTTCAGCCACATTGGCGACGGCTTGAAAGCTGGTCGCACAGGCACGGGTGACACTGTAGGCATCGGTGTGAATGTCCATCCCCGTACCCAATACAATTTCTCGCGCAATGTTGGGGGCTTCAGGCATTTGTACTACCTGCCCAAACACCACTTGATCAATTGTCTTTTGGGGAAATACTGCTGCGGTTCAGCAGTTCTTGTACCACCATTTTGCCCAAATCAACCGCTGGCACATCAGTGAAAGCGGTTGATTGGCGCGCAAATGGCGTACGCAGCCCAGACACAATGGCAATACGATCACCATTGCCGGTTTTAAGATGTTGCTGAGACGTCATCACTGCTCCTTAGGATGTTCTACAGGTCTGACCAGGATTGTAACCAAATTGTTACTAGCTTAAAACACCCGTTTTAATTGATTGGTAAGATTGCCAACAAGCGCACAGTTCCGTGTACCCTGTACCGAGAGTGATTTAATAACAGCAGATTGAAAAGAAACTACGGCATAAAAAAAAGGGGCTACACGCTAGCGTGAGCCCCAAAAAAGATTGGAAAGCAAAACGATAATCTGGGAAGTGTGCAGTGCTTTTCCCGCACCCAGATCCGAACAGAAAGTCATATCATTCAAAAAGGAAACGCCGTTCACTCAACCTCACGAGTGTCGACACATGGCCGATAACGACAGGGTTAACTTTACCGATTTGCAGGGATTCAATATTGAAACAGATCAAACTTGTGCCGATTTTTCACCTAAGCTGAAATTAAATGACAAATCACTCGGTCTATAGACGGACGCATCGATAAAAAAGGTTCATCCTGCATGACTCGACGCCAACCCGACCCCCTCTCTTTCGTTACAGCTGTTCGCTGAGTTTCCTTTCACCTGATGCGAATCCCATCAATTTATTAGATTATTCAACTAAAAAATAAAAAATTACAAATTATTATTTTATTTTAATCCATTTTGGCAGCGCTAAATTGATTTTCGCGCACGAGCTTTTACTCTAGGCCTCCCTTTAAACCGCGAACAAGTAAGCAGATGAAAAATAATAAGATCGTTTATCTCGCCGTTGCCACCGCACTCGCTCGCTTTCCACCACCGCCCACAGCGCGGGTTTTCAGTTAGCAGAAACCTCAGCAACCGGCCTTGGCCGTGCCTTTGCCGGTGAAGCCGCAATGGCCGATAACGCCAGTGCGCAATTTCGCAACCCTGCCCTGCTCAGCTATTTGGCGGACACCCAGGTATCAGCGGATGGCATCTACGTGAATCCCAATGTCGATATTGATGGACAAAACTCTTCAACTGGCCCCACATCAACCGATGATGTCGCCCATGATGCCGTGATCCCTAACTTTTACTTTTCGCATCAACTCGACGACCGCTTGACCGCCGGCATCGCGCTGGCCACCAACTTTGGCATGGAAACCGATTTAGGCAACGACTTTACCGGCACCCAGTTTGGTAACGAAGCGGCGGTCACTACTTTTGAAATCAACCAAACCTTGCCTGGAACACCGACCAGTTGCGTATTGGCGCCGGTATCCGTTATGTGCTGGGGGAAGGCAGTATTGGGGCGAAAACAAACACTGACGGCAGTATGGGAAAACTACCTGTAAATGAAGGAACAACCCTCAAATATATGGAAGGCGATGATCGTGCATGGGGCTGGCAATTGGGTGCCGTGTACGACATCAATGACAAGCATCGTGTCGGTTTTAATTACCGTTCCGAAGTGAACCTCACGCTGGATGGGCATGCTGAGGGGTTAACCTACAATATAAACCCCAATGGCTCAGGCTCCCCCCTCAGCAATACACACTACGCGGGCAGTATGGATCTTACTCTCCCCGCCACCGCCGAGCTCTCGTCGTTACATCAGCTGACTGAGCAGTGGGCGGTACACACCAGCATTAACTGGACCGAGTGGAGCAGCTTTGACAAGTTAGAGGCAGATATTCCATCGCTGTCTAGTGACCCACAAATGGTCAAAGTCGAAAACTGGGAAGATAACTACCGCTTTGCGATCGGCACCACGTATCAGTGGGATCAACAGCTAACACTGCGCTCAGGCATTGCCTATGACACTTCGGCAGTCAGTGATCAAAACCGTACCTTGACCATCCCAGAAACCGATCGTACCTGGTTAAGCATGGGTGCTGGCTATGAGATGACGCCACAGCTCACCCTAGACGCGGCCTTTACCTATGTCTTTGCCAAAGATGCCTCGGTAAAAGAGCCGCGTGACGGGATCACATCGGATAAAGATGGCTCTGATTTCGGCGGTGACTTTGAGGGTGAGACCACCGGTAATGTGTGGTTAGTCGGCGTACAGGCCAGCTATCGTTTTTAAGTGCTAGACCAATAAACGCTCGCCAGTCGATGGGAGTGATTAAATAAAAACACCACGGTGTCGCCGTGGTGTTTTTTGATCACGCTTGTCCTCAACGAGTTCACGTTAACTTACGGTGCAGCGTCGATATCATCGATAAAGTCATCGAGAAACTCATCATTCAAGGCCGGTTGTTGCTCTAACGCCTCATCCCCTTTGGCACGATAGCGACGATTTTGTAGATAAGCCTCACGCGCAAACGCATAAGGGTCTGGCGAGTTGTCCAGCTGTGATTCTTGCGATACCAAGGCCGCTCGTGATTCCATGCCATCAAACATCCACTTTAACGCCGACTGCGGCAAGGTCAGTAATGCCAGAGGCGGGTATAAGCCATCGACCACTTCGCCGGCACCTTCTCTGACCGACGTGGGACCATAACCCGGCAGCATAATATAGGCGCCCGTACCGACATCATAGTGCCCCATCGCATCGCCAAACTCACGTTGGTCGTATTGCTGAATATCGGCTGCAGAGGCGATATCAATTAAGCCACCCAAGCCAAACAAGGTGTTAATCCAAAAGCGGTTAAAATGGGTGACCGCTTTTTCGCCTTCTAGCATCAGCACGCTATTTAAAAAACTGGCTGGCTCTTCTAGGTTACCCAAAAAATTGGAAATCCCGGTGCGCATTGGCTCGGCACATAATCGACGTAGGCGATCGAAACCGGACGCGCAACATAGGGATCAAGGTAATCGTAATTTACCGTCCACATCGCACGGTTAAATCCTTCTAATGGATCATCGGGGTGCGGCTCGGCACCCGGTGGGCGTGACGCACACCCTGCGACAAGACCTAATATAAGCGCCATTAAACACAGACGTTTCCACATCAAATGGGATTCCTCTATAAAATGAAAGGCTGGGAATGCCCAGCCTTGGTAACAATCTGTCTATTTTGTCTTGGTTACTGCTGTTTGTCGATAACCAGTTCAACCCCTTCGCTTAAGGCCACCGGATCACTGACACCTACCAGTCGCCTTGCTTAGTCGCGACATTGCCATCTCTGTCAATACGCGCTTTGATCACCACGCTATCAAGCGAAGAAAGTGCCTGCACCGGGTTCAAACTGTCGCTATCAGCCAAGGCCAGTGAAACCGGAAACTTAGACAGTGGGAGACGCTTAGCGGCAATCGGCATCGCCGCGTCAGCCGATGCATGCGCGGAAATGATCAGCACGCCATCCTCGGGTAATTCAACCTGCTCCCCCAGTTTCACCGTGATCGCTATCTTGGCTCCTGCGGCACTGTTGAGGGCTAGCTGGGCACGGGCAATCGACTGATCAAGGGTTTGGTTACGCGGATCGTCTTTGCCAATCAAGGTTTTCATCGCATTCCAAGTCGCGATGGCATCTTGATAACGGCCTTGCTCGAACGCCTGGTAGGCCAGTAACGACATCGCCTGTAGATTAAAGGGATCGTCTTTCACTACAGATTTTAATAAATTCTGCGCCCGGGCACTGTCTGCCTCATCACCTGCAAACAGCAAGCTTGCGCCAACCCCACTTGAATATCGGATTGCGAGGGTGCCAAGGCATAAGCTTTTTCCATCGCCCCTTTGGCGGTTTCGCCATCCCGATTGGCCAAGCCAATGCGTCCGAGCAACAACCAACCGGTGCTGTCTTGCGGCTCGTGCTGCAAGCGGGTCCGCAACGCCAAGGTAAGATCTTGCATCTCTTGCTGAGTTAATGGCTTCTCGCCCTCGAGTAACCGCTTTGATAGCTCGGGCAACTGTTTGGCGGTTTGCTGCCACTGCGCGACCTGATTCGCACTCCCTTCAATGCCATATAACCCAAAACTCACTATCGCAAGCACAATAAGCCCCGGCACCCATTGCATTGGCGTTAAGCGCAAATGACGAGCCTGCTTGGCTTTTTCTTTTTCAGGGATATCATCCAACAAGGATTGTTGCAAATCCTGCGTTAGGTCCTGCTCATTATCAATCAGCCTTCGGCACCCTCAGACTGGATTTCTTCAACCCGGTCATAATAAAAGGCTTTGTTAAGTGCATCCCGGCTGGCTTGATGGTCGTGTTCGCTTTTTTGCCAAAGGGGCCAGAGAAACATCACCGCGCCAAGTACAAAAAACACCAAGGTGGCGCCCCAAAACTCAATCATTTTGGCTCCTTTTTCTGTTCGGTTGATCCATGCTCAGCGGATACTTTAGGCTCTGCGTCGGTCGCTTTTTCTGAAGCTAATAACGCATCAAGCCGTTGTTGTTCTTCATCACTGAACGCCTCATTCAGCGTTTGCTTGGCTCGGCGACTGCGCACAACCATCAACCCAAGCCCCGTGAACATGACCAGTGCAGGCGCAAGCCATAAAACTATGGTGGAGGCAGTCAATGGCGGATTATAGGTCACAAAATTGCCATACCGTGCAATCATAAAGCTGCGAATTTCATCGTCAGTACGCCCTTGCTGCAGCATTTGATGGACTTTTTGCCGTAAGTCTTGCGCCAATTCGGCATTGGAATCAGCAATGCTATTGTTCTGACACTTAGGACACCGTAACTCACTGGTGAGGGCGCGAAAACGCGCCTCTTGTTTGGCCGAATCAAACTGATAGACATCAATCGCATTGGCAAATGCTAAGGTCGCACCGGCCCACAATAGGACAATCATGATCACTTTTTTCACGATCCCTCCTCCTGCAATGCGTTAAATTTAGGCTTTAAGGTTTCTTGCCAATTACGTGCGTTAACATCCCCCACGTGCCGGTATTGAATGATACCGTTGGCATCGATCAAAAAGGTTTCTGGCGCGCATATACCCCTAAATCAAGCCCTAGCATGCCATCGCCATCGTACAGACTGATCTGGTAAGGATTGCCAAGATTATTCAGCCATTTTACCGCTTTGCCGCGATCATCTTTGTAGTTGAGTCCAATGATTTTGACCCCTTGCGACGCCAGTTTATTGAGAAACTGATGCTCGGCATAACAGGTAGGGCACCAAGTCGCCCATACGTTTAACAGTAAAGGCTCACCATTAAAAATAGCCTGGTCATACACCTTGCCTGGCGTTTGCAAATCTTCGAGATGAAAAGCGGGCACCGGCTTGCCCACTAATACCGATTCAAGCTTGGTGGGATCGTCTCCTTGCGCATTTTTATCGAGCTGGGCGACGAAAAAGCCAGCGAGAGCAACAAAGGCAAGTAACGGGAGAAACCACAGTAACTTCTTCATCCTTTCGCCTCCGATGTCGCAGTTGATGAGATCGAATTTACGACGAAAGCGGTAGCGCTTATCACTGATCGCTAACGCGCCACCAAGCGACATCACGATGGCACCAAACCAAATCCAACGGACAAAAGGTTTGTAATAAAGCCGCATCGCCCAAGCGCCATCCGGCAATTCTTCACCCATAGCAATGTAGAGATCTCGGGTTAAACCGCGATCGATGGTTGCTTCTGTCATCATCGAACTCTGAACCGAATAAAAACGCTTTTCTGCTTCTAAATGATTGATAAAGCGCTCGCCATGGTACACATCAAAGGATGCCACATAAGCTTGATAGTTCGGTCCTTGCTTTTCCGACAAGTCAGTAAAGTTAAAGGTATACCCTTGCAGCGTGACACTGCTTCCTGGCGCCATTTTAACGTCACGTTCAATATCATAATTTTCCACCATGGCCACACCGATGATGGTAATGGCTAAGCCAATGTGTCCCAACACCATCGCCCAGTGACTGCGCCCTAACTTTTTGATCCCGACACGGAATGGATGCCGATGCGTGGCGCGTAAATGCAGCTCATAGCCATGCAAGAAGGTAATCCACAGCGCCATGGTGACCCCCATGGCCGCCATCGCTTTAAAGCTATCAGCCAATAAGGCAATGGACCCAATCCCTAAAGCGACCGCCGCGATCCCGCTTGCGAGCATGGGTTTGGCGAGGGTGGAAAGCTTATCGCGCTTCCAACGGATTAAGGGGCCAATCCCTAAGAAAAAGGCGAAAGGCAGCATTAGCCATGCGAACAAAAAGTTAAAGAAAGGTTCGCCAATGGAAACCGATCCTAACCCAATTTGTTTGTGCACCAAGGGAAGCAAGGTGCCGATTAAGACTATCACCAACGCGGTCATCAACAAGGTATTGTTAACCAACAAAGCGTTCTCGCGTGAAATGAGCGACACCTTGGTGTTCCCTCGAATTTCTGAGGCGCGCAACGCATAGAGCAACAATGAACCACCAATCACCACCACCAGGAAGCCAAGAATAAATAGCCCTCGCGCCGGATCGGACGCAAAAGAATGTACCGAGACCAAGACGCCTGAGCGCACTAGGAAAGTACCTAACAAGCTTAATGAGAATGCGGATATCGCCAATAATACGGTCCAAGCTTTAAAGGTGCCCCGTTTTTCGGTCACTGCCAGCGAGTGCATTAATGCCGTCCCAGCAAGCCACGGCATAAACGACGCGTTTTCGACCGGATCCCAAAACCACCAGCCTCCCCAGCCCAGTTCGTAATACGCCCACCAGGAGCCAAGTGCGATCCCAAGGGTAAGAAATAGCCAAGCGGCCGTAGTCCAAGGTCGTGACCAACGCGCCCAGGCGGTATCTAAGCGACCGGCCAACAATGAGCCAATCGCAAAAGCAAACGCAACCGAGAAGCCCACATACCCCATATACAAAATCGGTGGGTGGACAATAAGTCCTGGGTCTTGCAGCAATGGGTTTAAATCACGCCCGTCGACAGGAAAGTAAGGTAAGGTGCGCTCAAAGGGATTAGACGTCAGAATAATAAAGAGTAAAAAGCCAACCGAAATCATCCCCATGACGGCTAAAACGCGCGCGACAGAGGACAGCGGCATGCCGCGACTAAACACAGCCACCGCTACCGTCCACAGTGCTTGCACCAACACCCAAAGTAATAATGAGCCCTCGTGAGCGCCCCATACCGCAGTGAGGCGATAGTACCAAGGCAGTGCACTGTTGGAGTTACTGGCGACGTAAGCTACCGTAAAGTCATTGGTGTAAAAGGCCCAACTCAAGGCGATAAAAGAAAACAGCAACATGGCAAACATTCCCACAGACAGTGGCCGTGCCATTTTCATCATGCCTTCATGCCCTTTACTCGCCCCATAGAGGGGATAAAAACTTAAAAGTAGCGCCAGCCCCAGGGCGAGGATTAACGCATAATGCCCGAGCTCAACAATCATAACTGACTACCTTGTTTTTGCTCCTCGGTGTATTCAAGTGGCTGATGGTTTTTCTCCATCGCCTCCGCGATTTCTGGCGGCATATATTCTTCATCGTGCTTAGCCAGTACTTCACTCGCTTTCACCGTACGCGAATCAACAAGTACCCCTTGCGCGACAATGCCTTGTCCTTCTCGAAATAAGTCCGGCAAGATCCCCTCATAGGTCACAGTGACGGCAGGGCCTACATCGGCGACATCAAACTGAATTTGCAAAGACTCCTGATCGCGTTTCACCGAGCCTTCTACCACCATACCGCCGATACGAAGACGCTGACCGACTGTTGGCTTGGTCCCATCGGGTTTGCCTTGCACGATTTCAGTGGGGGTATAAAACAAGTCCATATTCTGATTCAAGGCGTAAACAACGAGCCCAATCGTGGTCGAGGCGCCAAGAACCAAAGCAAGGGTAATCCACAATCGTTTCTTACGTCGGGGCGTCATAAGGTGTTCTCCAGTGATTGAGCGTCTTTTATTCGCTGCTCTCGTGCGATTTGTTGTTTAACGGCTTGCAGGCGTTTGTTGTGAGTACGGTGATAACCGATAATCAGCGCAATCATCGCACCCGCGGTGATACCAAACGCACTCCACACATAGGCGGCATAGCCCCCCATGGATAAAAACGCACTGATACTATCAAAATGCATTAGTGGTCCTCCGCCAGCGCACGGACCCAAGGTCGATGAGACTCACGTAACAAAATTTGATTACGCAGCCCCATCAAGGTCAGGGCGATAAAAAAACAAGCGAAACCCAGCAGGCAAACCAATAGCGGCCATAGCATGCCAGGATCGATAGACGGCCGAGCGAGCTTAGTGATGGTGGCGCCTTGATGTAAGGTGTTCCACCACTCTACCGAGAAGTGAATAATAGGAAGATTAATCACGCCGACCATGGCTAAAATACCGGCGGCTTGTGAGGCGGTACGCGCATCGTCGAACGCGTTGTAAAGCGCCATCACACCGATATAAAGGAACAGCAAAATCAACTCAGACGTGAGTCGGGCATCCCAGACCCACCAGGCGCCCCACATCGGCTTACCCCAAATTGCGCCGGTCACCAACGCTATAAAGGTAAAAACGGCCCCGACAGGCGCAATGGCACCCACGGCCCAATCGGCCATTTTAATCTGCCAGACTCGACCGATAAAAGCGGCTATCGCCATCGACATATATGCACCCATCGACCAGATTGCGGCCGGCACGTGGATATAGATAATGCGAAAACTATCGCCTTGTTGATAATCTGCGGGCGCGAACGCCAGCCCCCATATATTTCCGATCATTAAGCTCAGCCCAGCCAGCACGGCAAACCAAGGGAGCAAAGTCCCACAGAGCCGATAACTCACTTCAGGTTTTGCGTAAGGGTGAAGCCACTTCCACATGACAATTGCTCTACTTCCTGATTAATAATTAATTCACGCTCACACGCAACGCGGCGGCGATAGCAAATGGCGCCAAGGTGACCGATCCCACCAACATGGCGCCAAGAATAGCCAGTTGCCCACTGATGTCTGCCCCTAATGCGGCCATATCAATCGCTGAGGTCGCAAAAATCAGTACAGGGATATAAAGAGGGAGGATCAATAGGCTCAACAAGACGCCGCCTTTACGTAATCCAACGGTTAGCGCCACGCCAATAGCGCCAACAAAACTCAGTGTTGGAGTCCCCAATAACAAGGTTAAGACCACCGCTTGGTAGCTAGTGCTATCTAATGACAGCAACAGCGCCAGTACCGGGCTCACAAGCAGCAAAGGCAACCCTGTTAACAACCAGTGTGCAATCACTTTGGCGATCACCAACACAGGTAAAGGGACAGGCATCAGCATCATCTGCTCTAATGAGCCGTCCAGATAATCGTTGCGAAAAAGCCGCTCTAAGGATAATAATGCAGAGAGCAAGGCCGCGACCCAGATCACACCAGGGGCAATTTTCTGCAATAATTGCGGGCCAGGCCCTACCCCTAATGGAAATAAGGTAATCACGATAATAAAAAACCATAATGGATTGAGGCTGTCAGCAGGCTGACGGAAGGCCACTTTTAGCTCTCGCCGAATGGTCAACCACATGGCTTGGATCATTGGGCCCCCAAACGAATACGACGCAGCAAAGGATGGTCGACAAACATATCTTGATGCGTGGTGAACAATACAATGCCACCTTGGTTGACATGCCGCTCGAACACAGCTTCAAGCACCTTCACGCCCTGTTTATCAATCGCAGTTAACGGTTCATCGAGAATCCACAATCGACGGTCGGTAAGCCACAAACGGGCCAATGCTACGCGTCGATTTTGACCCGCTGATAGTTGTCCAGCGGGAATATCTTCGCGCCCAGCCAGGCCGACTTTAGCCAAGGCTTGCCAAATCGCATCACTGTCATAGCTGCCATGCATTTGCATCGCATGAGAGAGATTCTCAAAGGCGGTTAGTTCGCGTTTCACCCCGGGGGTATGCCCTAAAAAGAGAAGATTACGATAAAACACGTCGCGCTGTTGGGTAATCGTCTGCTGCTGCCAACAGACCTCTCCGCTATCCGCTAAGCCTAGACCCGCGATAATACGTAATAGCGTGGTTTTGCCTGCCCCGTTTGGTCCCTCAACTTGAACAAGATCACCCGGAGACAGAGAGAATGTCAGCGCATCAAACAACACTCGATCATCACGAACACAGCACAGCTGTTTCACTTCCAACATGACAAATGTTGCATCCTGCTTTGTGTTACAAAAGTGGACGCATAGTATCACAATGGTCAAAATGACTGTTAGTTACCATAGGGTTGCAAAGTGTGACTCGCGTAAATAATTGTGAGAAACCATGAAGATTGGGCCAACGAATCCACAACAATGGGTGGAAAAACCAGCAGCGCTTGCAAGACCAATGACAGGTCAGATAGACAGTCGTGCACTGACGCAGGCGCAATTTACGTTGCTAACCGGTCAGTCCCAGGCCTCCCTCTCCGGAGTGCTGGCTCAGTTACACCTATTGCCCGCGCTGACCGCCACTATCCAGCAACAGCCTGCCGCGACACAAACGCTGATGCAATCGTTACTATCATTGTGGACGTTACCGAGTCGCTCACACGACCTGAACCCGGATAAAATCGCCGAATGGCTGTCACAACGCCCCGCAGATAAATTAATGGCGACGTTACTGCGCCAATGGCTGACACCACAATCTGAAGGCGACGGTATGAAGGGCGTATTGCGATTAATGGCCGAACAGCGGGTCGCTGAATCGGCTCGCCCGGGAGAGTGGCAATGGGTGCTGCCCTTTTCCGACCCCCAGCAACCCCCTATTCGGGTAAACGCGCGTCGATGCGGGGCTCAAGATTCATCGGAGTCGGCACCAAACCTAAGCTGGCAAATTCGACTTTATCTTCCCGTTGGCCGCCAATTTATTCGTGCGGATGTCGACGTCTCAGATGTCGAGAATAAAATAACGCTAACCGCCCCGACACACGCACTCCAGCAGCGAATTTATCAAACGATTGATTGGCTTAATGACCGACTCGCTCAGCAAGCCATTGCGATGGAGATCAATGTCAGTGATAGAGTAGAAGCTGTCACACCGAATACAGCCGAAGTGCCACCAGGGGCCGGTATTTCAGTGAGGGTGTAATGATGAAAAGTGAGAAAGGTGGCAAAGGTAAGAAAGGTGAAAAACGTGCTATCGCGCTTGGATATGATGGTTATAACGCTCCGACGGTTCAAGCCAAAGCGTCTAACCAACTCGCGCATGAACTCATTGAAGCACTTAATGAACAAGGCTGCCTAATTCACGAAGATGCTCACCTGCTCGCGTGGTTAGAAAAGCTTGAAAAGGGGGATGAAATCCCGCCGATTCTTTACCAAGTGATAGCAGAGTTGATTGCTTATGCGTGGGTGTTGGAAGGAAAAACCCCACCAGGCTGGCACGAGCATAAGCCAATCAATACGCAGGTATAAAGACTAGCGTTGCTGATTGGCCGCTTGACGCTTACGTAAACTCAGTAAAAGCTCAGCCTCGGCTTTAGGGAGATCACATTCTTGCATCAGTTCATCCACATCGGCACCGAGGTCGACCATTTTGCTCGCACGGCTATATAAGCGGCTACCTGAATCGTGCATCTCCAGCTCGACGTGCTTTTCCAGTAGATCGTCGACATTGGCAGATAAATCCGCCAACTTTTTACCCATACCCATACTACCGGCACGCAATTCATTAAACTGCTTAGCAAGACTGTCATGGCGTTGACGCGCACTTTTTAGCACGGTTTCCATCGCCTGCAACTTGTTCTCTAATCGCTCCCGAGCGCGCTTTTCCGCGCCCAAGCGCCACAAAGTGACGATGGCAAACACCACCGTCACCACAACCGGCAACCAAGTAAGCAGCAGCTCAACCATTACAGCATGGCCATTTCATTCCACTCTTCATCGGTCAATAACTTGTTGAGATCGACCAAGATAAGTAGTTCACCATTACGGTTGCTTACGCCTTGAATAAACTTGGCGCTTTCTTCTGTACCGACGCTCGGCGTGGTATCAATTTCTGATGTTTTCAGATATACCACTTCGGCCACGCTGTCGACCATAATGCCAATGACTTGGGTTTCTGCTTCAATAACAATCACACGCGTATTGTCTGTGACCTCGGCAGAGGCTAAACCAAAGCGAGAGCGTGTGTCGATCACTGTCACGACGTTACCACGCAGATTAATGATACCCAATACATAGTCAGGGGCGCCAGGGACCGGTGCAATTTCGGTATACCGTAATACCTCACGCACCTGCATTACGTTGATGCCGTAGGTCTCTTCTTCAAGCTGAAAAGTAACCCACTGCAATACTTCGTCATTGACGCCTTCTTTTTGAATTTCAGCTACCTGAGACATTGATTTTCCTCTTTACGCGCTGTGTAACTAGTTATTACGCCATCGCTTTGGCGTCAATCCCCTGATTTAACATAGCAATAAATGCTGGGACATGGATCAAAGCACACATTTTCTCTTTTACCATGCCCGCTAGCCAAGGCCTTTTTCCGGCTTTTTTTCGCCAGCGAATGGCTTTTCCACTGAGAGCTTGTGTGCCTAGGAGTTGATCACACGCCAACCCCCACTTACTGTCCCCCAGTATCACAATATAATTATAGTCGTCCCTGTGCTGATTATCTGCCAGTTTTTCTGGCATCACCCAACGAGCAGTATCAACGACATCAAGCTGTTGCTGTTTCTCTGTCTGTAATCCTAGATACCAATCTGGTCGTCCGATCAAACGATTACAGTCTCCGAGTTGATGAATACCACCTAATTCTGCAAGTGGCACGGCATAGGTAACGCCCATACTCTCAAAAAATAATACCTGAAACTCCGCTTCAGTTTCAGCATTTTCCCACTGTGTGGGAGGAATCTCTTCACCGGCTTGTGTGTCAACCTCGACGTCAACGTCCGCCTGTTGTGCTTGCTCCGTCCTGAACGCCTCATCAACACGCACTTCTTCTTGGTCGGACGTAGATACCGTTGCTTCGGACTCGACGGAGACATCTTCGTCCGTCTCGGTCTCGGTCTCGGTCTCGGTCTCGGTCTCGGTCTCGGTCTCGGTCTCGGTCTCGGTCTCGGTCTCGAATGCAGTCTCTACCTCAGGCACAGACTCGTCTACCGTAATCGCGTCTTTTTCTTCTAGGCCCCAATCAGCCATGGTGTAAGTGTCTGCCACTGACTCAGACGCTTCTTCAACCAAGGGTTCTGTTGTTTCAGTCGCAATGTCTTGGGCGCGCTCAGTCTCTGTTTGCGTTGAGGTTTCCGCTTGCGCGTCGACTTCAGCTTCTTCATCAATTCTAAGCTGAGCTAACAAACGCTCAACTTCTGCCAGATCGCGCTCTGGCTCGGCATAAGCAACCGGATCGGGCTTCAACGGTGCAGCACTAGGTTGTGGCTTGGGCTGCAAGCGTGGCTGTGTCGGATCATTATCCTCGATCAATGAGGCAGACGACACCCGCGTCACGCCCAAATCGGGTGTGACGGATTGGGAATCGCTTTCCGAGCTGTCACCTAAGTCATCCAGTAGGGCTTCAAAATAGTCATCGAGCGCCTGACCACTGGAGAGGGTGTTATGCTTGTTCATCCTGTTCCAGTCGCTCCAAATAGGTTAATAGCGTTTTGTAAGCAAAGACACCGCGGCAGTTTTTGGCATAGAAAGACGCTGGCATATGTTTGAGGCTCGCATCTCGAAACTTGGTATCAATAGGAACGGCTGACGCCCACACTTGATCACTGTAGCGAATCTTTAACTCTTGCAATGTTTCTAACGAGGCGCGTGTTCGCTTGTCGTACATGGTAGGAATGATGGTGAGATTAAAGTTGGAGCTACGAGATTTTTGCATGATCTGTAACGTCCGCATCATTCGCTCCAGCCCTTTCATGGCCAAAAATTCAGTTTGTACAGGAATTAAAATTCGATGACTCGCCGCTAACGCATTAACCATCATCACACCTAGTATGGGCGGGCAATCAATTAATACATAGTCGTAGTCATCCGAGAGTGCGCTCAACGCCTTCTTTAATACCAGCCCCATGCCACCACGGTTACCCATGACACGATCCAACGTTGCCAGTGACATATGAGCGGGGATCAAATCTATGTTTTCATACTGGGTCTTTAAAATAATCGGTTTGACCGTGTCTTTATTGACGGTCTGTAATTGGAATAAATTAAACAAACTTGCCGGAAGCTGCTCCGAATCAAAATTCAAATACGTCGATAGTGAGGCGTGCGGGTCGGTGTCCACCAGCAGGACACGTTTCTTACGCTCGCTAATCAATCCTGCTAATGTCACTGTGGTGGTTGTCTTACCAACACCGCCCTTTTGGTTGGCGATACTCCAGACTATCAAGCCCCACTCCTTATTTTAAATTCAGCTCAACCAGTATGCGCTCGGCAATCCGGTCAAGTGGCAAGTCTTCCGATGAGATGCCCGCTTTGGCGACCGCTTGCGGCATGCCATAAACAACACAACTGTCTTCATCTTGCGCCCAGATCGTCGATCCCGCATTTTTGAGCATACGTGCACCTTCTCGACCGTCCGCTCCCATACCTGTTAGCACCATAGATAGGACTTTATCGCCATAGATTTTTGCCGCCGAGCCAAATGTCACATCCACACAGGGTTTGTAATTCATCCGCTCGCCGCCATCGAGAATTTTTAAACGTGCAGCACCCGGCCGACCATCTACCATCATTTGCATGCCACCAGGCGCAAGATAAGCATGACCCGGTTTGAGCATATCGCCATCTTTTGCCTCGGCCACGGTTACCTTACTCAGACCATTTAAACGCTGAGCAAATGCGGCGGTAAATGTCGCTGGCATATGCTGAATTAAGATAATGGGCAGTGGAAAGTTCGCTGGCAGTTTAGTCAGTACCTTTTGTAGCGCAACCGGTCCCCCCGTTGAGGTACCAATTGCCATTAATTGATAGCGCTTACCCGAAGCGGCAAATTTTGCCGGCGCTTTTGCTGAAGACGCCGTACCCGCGGTGGGTCTAGACACCGGACGTGCAGGCGCTCGCACCCCACCCGTCGGTGGTACGGTTTGCTCAGAGCCGGAAGCAGGTGACGGACGTGTAGCGCGACGCATGACCGGGCGCTTACGCGCGATCTCAAGCACGCGCTGCTGGAGTAAGTTCGTTGCCTCATCTCGATTACGCGCGATATCCTCAAACTTTTTGGGAAGAAAATCGAGTGCACCCGCTTCGAGTGCATCTAACGTCGCTTTTGCGCCATCGTGTGTTAGCGATGAGAACATCAAGATAGGTGTTGGCGTTTGCGCCATGATTTGGCGCACCGCTGAAATCCCGTCTAACACCGGCATTTCGACATCCATAGTGATCACGTCTGGCTTAAGTTGCGCGGTTTTTTCAACCGCTTCTTTGCCATTCACCGCACTATCAATCACCTCCATTCTTGGATCAGCGTTGATTATTTCACTCACGCGGCGACGGAAGAAACTTGAATCATCTACCACCAATACTTTTACTGCCATGGGCGTCCTTTTCTCTCATTAACCTGCGTAATGTTTCAACAGGTTGGGCACATCCAGAATCAGGGCGATATGACCATCACTGGTGATGGTTGCACCCGCCATACCCGGTGTACCTTGCAGCAATTCATCAAGCGGTTTAATCACCACTTCCTCTTGCCCAAATAGGGTATCTACAACAAAGGCAATACGTTGGTGAGCAATTTGTACAATCACCACATGCCCTTTGGTTTTATCAATCTCCGTTGCACGTTTACACAACCAATCTTGCAAGAAGAAAATCGGGATCGCTTTATCTCGAACAATAAGCGTGAGCTGACCATCAACCGTGTTAGTTCGGGACATATCTAAACTGATGATCTCACTCACGTTGGACAGTGGGAAAGCAAACGGGTTGTCTCCCACACCAACCATGAGGGTTGGAAGAATCGCAAGGGTTAGCGGTACCTTGATTTCCAGCACTGTGCCTCGGCCCAGCTCAGAGTCGATATTGATCGAGCCATTCAACTTAGTGATGCCCGTTTTAACTACATCCATCCCAACCCCACGGCCGGAAATGTCGGACACTTCTGTTTTGGTCGAAAAGCCTGGGGCAAAAATAAGATTATATGCCTCACTGTTGCTCAAGCGAGCGGCGGCTTCAGCATCCATCACCCCACGGTTAACCGCAATGCTTTTCAGCTTTTCTGCATCCATACCGCCACCATCATCGGCGATGGTCAGCAAGATATGATCCCCTTCCTGGGAGGCTTTTAAGGTAATGGTACCCACACGTGGTTTGCCTGCTTTTTCACGCTCATCAGGCATTTCAATGCCATGGTCAACCGAGTTACGCACCAAGTGGACCATAGGATCCGCCAAGGCTTCGACAAGGTTTTTGTCGAGATCGGTCTCTTCGCCCTGCATTTCCAAGACAATTTCTTTTTTCAAGCTGCGAGAAAGATCGCGGACAACACGAGGGAAACGACCAAAGACCTTTTTGATCGGTTGCATCCGCGTTTTCATCACCGCGCCTTGCAGATCCGCCGTGACCACATCCAAGTTGGTAACCGCTTTGGCCATGCTCTCATCATTGCTGCTTTGACCTAGGCTGACGAGTCGATTGCGCACTAACACAAGCTCGCCGACCATATTCATAATGCCGTCGAGCGTGGAGGTATTCACCCGAACGGTCTGCTCTTGCTGTGGTGCTGCAGGCGGTTTTTTCTCAGGTGCTTTCTCTACAGCGGCAGGCGCTTTTGCTCCTGCCCCCGCACTTTTAGGTGCTGCTTCTTTGGCGGGTTCTGGCTTGCTCGCTTTTTTAGCCGGCGCAGGATCCGGTTTGGGCTGCGGTTTTGGCTCAGGCTTAGCGTCGACTTTATCTGCATCGGCTTTCGCTCTTTCAGCATCTGCCGCTGGCCCCTTACCTCTACCATGCAAATCATCTAGCAGCTTTTCGAATTCATCATCGTCAATAAAATCATCACCACCCGATGAGGCGGGTTGGCTCGGTGCTGAAGCACTGTTTTCAGCTGCATCATCGCCTGGCTGCGGTGCGGCTGGGCCTTTACCAGAGCCATGCAGATCGTCAAGTAACTTTTCGAATTCATCGTCGGTGATATCACCGCTATCCGCTTCGGTGCTTTCCACCACTTCTGGCTTAGCGGGCGATGATTCATTTGAAGATGTCGGTGCTTTGCCTTCGCCATGAAGCTGATCGAGCAATTTATCGAATTCATCTTCGGTAATTTCATCGACGGAATCACCGCTTATCGCACCTTCGTCTTGTGCCGGTATCGCATCGTTTTGCGGCTCTGGTTCAGCAGTTGGTTCTGGCTCCGGTTCTGGCTCTGCGGGTACTTCCTCGTCTTCGCTTGCCGGTTTGGCATAACGGTGAAGCGCTTCCAACAGTGTGGGATCTGCGATAACAGGCTCTTCACGATTTTGCACGGCAGAAAATTGGTCATTAACGGTATCCAATGCCTGCAAAATGGTGTCCATCACGTCGGACGTCAACTCACGACCACGATTACGCAAATTATCAAAAACGTTTTCGGCACCATGGCAAGTGTCAACTAAGGCATTGAGGCCAAGAAAGCCTGCCCCACCTTTTACGGTATGGAACCCTCGGAAGATACTGTTCAATAAGTCTGCGTCATCAGGGGCACGCTCCAAATCGACCAATTGCTCAGACATTTGTTCGAGGATTTCCCCCGCTTCAATCAAAAAGTCCTGAAGGATTTCTTCATCCATCTCAAAGCTCATAGCGCACCTCTAAAAACCCAAACTCGATAATAAGTCGTCAACATCATCTTGGTTGTGAACCACGTCATCACGCTCTTCGGGATGAATCACAGGACCTCAGGGCTGATTTACTGGTGGTATCATCTGCTTGTGTTGCCGATGCTGCTTCGATTGCAGCGCTATCCATGCCAAACGCAGTCAGTATTTCAACCAGTTGCTGTTCCACTTCCTGCACTAATTCAATAACACGTCGAATTACCTGCCCCGTTAAGTCCTGAAAATCTTGTGCCATTAATATTTCAGTAAGGTGAGCATGCAGTTCTGTTGCTCCCCCCTCAACCTGAGTCAATAGACCCTCAATGCTGTGACACAATGGCTTAAACTCATCCAAGGCAATGTCGCCCCGCATCAAGCTGTTCCAATTAGGCCGTACCGCTTGCAGATTGTCTTGCAAATCACTGGCAATCGGCATGGTACGCTCGACCGCGTCCATGGTTTTGTTTGCCGCTAATTCGGTTTTCTGCATCACATACGTAAGCCGATCGCGAGCATCAGGTATATCGACATTCGCCAAATCACTTACTCTGGGATCCAAGCGAAAGTCAGTAATAGAATCATGTAATTGGCGGGTCAACTTACCCACTTCATTAAACAGCGGGTCACGTGCTTCTTTCGCTATCTCAGTCAGAAGCGTGTTAGCGTTATCTTGCTCTCCACTCTCAAGATACGCGACCAATTGTTTCGCTTGGTCCAGGTTGATCATGACGGTTCCTTTTAACTGTGCGCGTGACTGATTACATGCGCTCGAAGATCTTATCGAGCTTCGCTTTCAACGTTGCGGCAGTAAAAGGTTTTACAATATAACCGTTCACGCCAGCTTGCGCGGCTTCTACAATCTGCTCGCGTTTCGCTTCGGCGGTGATCATCAATATAGGAAGGTGCTTAAGTTCATCGTCTTTGCGGATCTCTTTAAGCAGGTCAATCCCTTGCATGCCCGGCATATTCCAATCGGTCACGACAAAATCAATACCGCCTTTTTTAAGGATTGGCAGCGCGGTTAAGCCGTCATCTGCTTCAACGGTATTGTTGAAACCCAAGTCACGAAGAAGATTCTTTACGATACGGCGCATTGTTGAAAAATCATCAACAACGAGAATTTTCATGTTTTTATCCAAGGTTGCCTCCGGTGAGGTCTCGTTTTATTGTCGAAACAGTTACTCACTATGCCAAGCGGTTAGCTTGGCTCTCAAACGTTGCGTAGCCTGACTTTGAATCTGACAGACCCGGGATTCGCTGACCCCTATCACAGCGCCTATCTCTTTGAGGTTTAATTCCTCATCATAATAGAGAGATAGAACCAGTGCCTCTCTTTCAGGAAGACTTTTGATCGCGCCCGCTAATGCGGCCTTGAAACTATCTTCCGCAACGCCCTGAAAGGGAGTGTTGTCGTTACGGTGACTCTCCGTTGTGAATGCATCTTCAGAGACACCTAGATCATCCATACCGATTAAACGCCCACAGCTTACGTCGTTAAGCGCCTGATGGTATTGATCCAAACTCATATCGAGCTTTTCTGCCACCTCCACATCAGTTGGGTCTCGCCCTAAGGTTTTCTCTAACGATGCAATGCCATCACTGATCGTTCGACTCGCCTTGTGGACAGACCGTGGAACCCAATCACCGCGGCGCATATCATCCAGCATAGCACCGCGAATACGAATACCAGCATAAGTTTCAAAACTTGCGCCCTTTGACGGGTCATAATTTTGCTGCGCCTCAAGAAGACCCACCATGCCAGCTTGGATTAAATCTTCTACTTGAACGCTCGGTGGTAAGCGCCCCATCAAATGATGCGCGATGCGCTTAACCAAACTCGAATAACGCTCAAGTACCGCTTGGCGATCTACCCCTACGCGGCTATACGTGAGCGCTTTATTCACGAACTAACTCTCCTGCGTCATCATTTTTGATCAGCAATCGCTCAACGAAAAACTCCAGATGGCCTCCCGGATTACGTGGTACCGGCCATGTCAGCGCTTTATTTGCGAGCGCATTCATGGCTAATGATGCGGGGGAGCGAGGAAATGCGTCAATGACAACTTTTTGTTTTCTCACGGCTTGCCTCACCCTTTCGTCCACGGGAATACATGCTACTAATTCTAGATTAGCATTGAGAAAACGTTCAGTGACTCGCGTTAATTTTGTGAACAAGTCTCGCCCTTCACGGTAGCTTCTGACCATATTTGCGACAACTTTGAAGCGCGTCACCCCGTGTTCTCGGCTTAATAGTTTAATCAACGCATACGCATCAGTAATCGACGTGGGCTCATCACAGACCACAATGACGACATCTTGTGCCGCGCGCGAGAAGCTCAATACCATATCAGAAATACCCGCCGCCGTATCCACTAAGAGTACATCAACCTCTTCTTCGAGTGTACCAAAAGCACGAATTAAACCAGCATGTTGGGCGGGTGTCAGCTCTGTCATGCCTTGAAGGCCAGACGAAGCGGGGACGATTTTCATACCATGCGGCCCTTCCAGAATAATATCTTTGAGGTCACAGGCACCTTGGAGAACATGCGATAGGTTTTTACCCGCCCGCAATCCAAGTAATACGTCTACATTGGCGAGGCCAAGGTCGGCGTCAAGCACCATCACTTTTTTGCCCTGACGAGCCATGGACGCGGCCATCCCTAACGTAACGTTAGTTTTTCCTACGCCACCTTTCCCCCCGGTTACGGTAATAACCTTGGTACGTGACGGATTGGTTAAACGGCGAAGGCCGCTTGCTTGATCTTGCATGGTTGTCTCAATCATAAAAGTCCGCCCCATTCGACTCTGGGACATCGCTGCTCCAGAAGTGATTGTGCTGATCCGTGCCTGACTCCAACATTTCACTGGCTTTTACCACCAGAAATTGTCCCGTGGCTTGGCGGATATCTTCCGGCACACGTTGCCCATCGGCCAAGTAGGCCACAGGCAAGGCATTTTCGATGGTGACACACAATAATTCACCGAGGCTGAGCGACTCATCTAGCTTGGTCAGTACACATCCCGATAAAGGGATACGGCGAAAGTGTTCGATGGTTTCTTGCAATACGCGGCGCTGCGATGTCGCAGGCAACACCAGCAAGCTACGGATATGTGAGCCACTGTTTTGCATCAGGGTATCCAGTTGCTCCGACAACCGAAGATCACGCTGTCCCATTCCAGCGGTATCTAGCAATATCAAGCGTCTATGACGCAGTTGATAGAGGATATCGGCAAGCTCATCCGCATCTTTAGCGACTTTAACGGGACAGCCAAGGATTCGCCCATACGTGGCGAGTTGCTCATGGGCACCGATACGGAAGGTGTCCGTGGTGACTAAGGCAATATCCTCAGGGCCAAATTCCATCGCGGCGCGCGCGGCTAACTTAGCAATGGTGGTCGTTTTCCCCACCCCTGTAGGACCAAGCAAGGCAATCACGCCCCCGGTTTCTAGCATGTTCTCATCAACCGTAATCACTTGATCAGCCACCAAATCTAACAGCGCTTGCCACGCCTCATTCGGCGGCGTTTCTTCTGGGATATAACACGCCAGTTGATCGGCCAGTTCAGAGGATAGCCCCATCCGCTCTAAGCGTTTGATTAGCATCGCTCTTAATGGCTCTCGACGTTCCACCTCTTGCCACATCAACCCCGATAACTGGTGTTCAAGTAAGCTTCGAATCGAGGCCATTTCTTGACGCATGGCATCAATTTCTTTATCCGAGGCTTGCGATTGCCGTCCTTCAAACCGGGACGGATCGAGCTGCGGTTTAGCGGGCGATGAACGGGGCGCTGGTGATGCATCTTGCCAACCTGAGCGACCATTGCTCTTTAACTGGCGACGAGGCTCATAGCCACGACCCAGTGCCGACTGACGCGCGTCAGTTGGAGGTTGGGGGCGCGAACCGTGACCTGATTGCTTTTGCTGACGCTGTAGCAAGGCAGTGAGCGAGTCAGCTTCGGTTTCGGGTTCAGTTGGCTGTGATTGTTCCCGATACTCATCAAGCATCGCAGAAAAGCGAGGCGGTCGCTTGCTTTGCCCATTTTGACGCGCGTGGCTTTGCTGACGCTGGCGCAATTGAACTTGATCATCAGCAATTGCCGATGTGCCTGTGAATAGGCGTTTTCCGACTGCTGCTGCGCCTTAGGAGCAGGCTTATCCGGCATCGGCTCAGTGTCTGCATCCACAGCCGCGACAATCTCTACGCCACCTGTCACTTTTTTGTTAGACATGATAACGGCATCCGCGCCCAGCTCTTCTTTCACTTGGCTCAGCGCAGCTCTCATATCTTTTGCAAAAAAACGTTTTATTTTCAAAGCACGGCCCTACTCATAAACGAGGTTAATTGTTGCCAACCGCATTAACGATACGAATTTGTTTTTCGTCCGGTACTTCCTGGTAAGACAACACACGTAACGTCGGAATCGTATTCTTGACAAATTTTGCGAGCGTGGCTCTCAACACACCCGATGTCAGCAATACCGCAGGCTCACCTTGTAGTTCTTGCTGCTGAGTGGCTTCAGCCAGTGAAGACTGTAACCGCTCAGCAAGACCAGGTTCTATGCCTGTTGACTCCCCACCGGACGCCTGCATTGTTTTATGCAACATCTGTTCCAGTTCAGGAACAAGGGTGATAACCGGTAGCTCAGGCGCGCTGCCATTGATTTCTTGGACAATCAAGCGACGCAGAGCAATCCGCACTGCTGCCGTTAGGATGTCGGGATCTTGACTCTTTCCTGTGTACTCCGCCATGGTCTGCACAATGGTGCGGATATCACGGATAGGAATCGCTTCACTGAGCAAGTTCTGGAGCACTTTGACTAACACGCTCAGTGGGATCTGATCGGGAATAAGCCTTCCACCAAACGAGGAACTTGTTTACCCAGCATATCTATCAAGTTCTGCGCTTCTTCATGGCCGAGTAGTCGCTCGGCATTATTGGTGAGCATTTGGCTCAGGTGTGTCGCCAGTACCGTTGCTGAATCAACCACTGTGTAGCCTAAGGCTTGCGCGTGCTCGCGCTGGCTCGGCTCTATCCAGACGGCCTCTAAGCCAAACGCCGGGTCTTGAGTCGGTTCACCGTCAATGGGTCCGAACACTTGGCCTGGATTAATGGCTAATTCATGTTGGGGGTGTACCTCTGCTTCACCGACCGCGACGCCCATTAACGTAATGCGGTAGTTATGCGGTGGTAACTCTAGGTTATCGCGAATGTGTACGGGCGGGATTAAAAAGCCAAAGTCTTGCGAGAGTTTTTTACGCACCCCTTTCACTCGATCTAACAATTCGCCCCCTTGGTCTCGGTCGACCATAGCGATGAGCCGATAGCCCACTTCGAGGCCAATGACATCAACCGGTTGAACATCATCCCAGGACAGCTCTTTTGGTGCCGGAGGGGCTGCATCAGGGACATCAGACTGCTCTGGCGCTTGTTGTGCTTTTTGATACTGCTGGTATTTCCAATATGCCAGCCCACCACAAGCCAACGCCAAAAATAGAAAAGGCAGGTGTGGCATACCAGGCACCACGCCCATGATCGTCAGAATACCGGTGGCAATCATGAGGCACGTGGATTATCAAACAGCTGGAACACCACCTGCTGTCCCATATCCTCATCGGTATTTTGACGCGTCACCATAATGGCAGCACCAATGGATAACAGCAATGAAGGGATTTGCGCGACAAGACCGTCACCAATGGTGAGCAAGGTATACACTTCTATCGCGTCTGAAAATCCTAAATCATGTTGGCCCATACCGATAGACAGCCCACCAACAATGTTGATGAAAAGAATCAAGATCCCGGCAATCGCATCGCCTTTAACAAATTTGGACGCACCATCCATCGAGCCATAGAAGTCAGCCTCTTGCGTCACTTCTTGGCGCCGAGCACGCGCTTGCTCTTGATCGATTAACCCTGCGTTCAAGTCGGCATCAATGGCCATTTGCTTACCGGGCAACGCATCCAAGGTAAAACGCGCCGTGACCTCGGAAATCCGGCCTGCGCCTTTGGTGACAACCATAAAGTTAATGATCATCAAAATCAGGAAGACGACCAAACCGACAGCGTAGTTGCCACCAATCACGACTGACCCAAATGCACCAATGACCTGACCGGCTGCATCGGGGCCCTCGTGACCATAAAGCAAAACCACCCGGGTAGAGGCAACATTAAGTGCTAGTCTCATCAAGGTTGCAATTAACAACACCGCGGGGAAGGCAGCAAACTCAAGAGGGCGGCGGGTATAAATAGTGACCAGCAATACAATCAACGACAAGGCAATGTTGAAAGAAAACATTAAGTCGAGCAGCATCGGCGGTACAGGCAGCACCACCATCGCTAAGGTGGCCAATACCAGTACCGGTGCGCCGATCGCCGGCATCGCACCCAAGCGGTGGTAAGGTACCTTGTCAGAAAATGGCAATCGCCACTTGGCTTTTAACATGTCAGGCGTTTAAGTCCATGATTGGTGAACGTGGGCCAGTTGCCACGCGGAAATAAAACGAGAGTGCAAGGCAAGCAATTTTTACGCCAGAAAAAGCGGATAATGTGTCAGCTTTTTGGCGCGTCTACCAGCCAAAAAACACCGACAAGCAACCCGATAGCGGGACTTCGTTCACGCGTACGATGACACCATGGTTAATCGTGTTTCAAATCGGTAGGGATGGGTAAGTAGGTATCATCTGGCGCGTGGGCCGCCAGCCTCGGCCTTTTTTGTATTGCTTGAGCTGGAAGACATACGCTAACACCTGAGCAACGGCAGTAAACAAACCGTCTGGGATCTGCTGCTCTAGCTCGGTACTGAAATACAGCGCGCGTGCTAGCGGTGGTGCAGGTACAATGGCAACATCATATTCTGCTGCAATTTCACGAATCTTCAGTGCGGTAAAATCAGAGCCTTTGGCTATCACAACCGGCGCACTATCCATGTCGCTGTTGTAGCGTAACGCCACCGAATAGTGCTCAGGGTTAGTGACCACAACATCAGCTTGAGGCACATCGGCCATCATCCGACGTTGCGCCATTTCCCGTTGCAGCATGCGAATACGCCCTTTAACTTCAGGGCTACCTTCGGTCTCTTTGTGCTCGTCTTTGACCTCTTGTTTAGTCATCTTCAGCTGCTCATTGTGTTGCCAAATTTGGAATGGCACATCAATCACCACCACCACCAACAGTGAACAACAGACCAACAACACAAAGTCCAATAAAATATTTAACGCGTGATAAAGATTGCTGGGGAAGGTATCGATCGTCAGCTCAAAAAACTCTTCTAAGTTGATATAGACCAAATAGGTCGCAACGCCGGCGACTAGCAAGACTTTCAACACTGACTTCAACAGCTCGACGAGCCCTTGGGTACCAAACATACGCTTGAAGCCAGAAATCGGGCTCATTTTTGATAATTTGGGCCGCGCGGCTTCCCAAGAGAAGCTGACACCTCCCAAACCTGCTGCGCCGACGAGGCCGGAGATAAATAACACCACAAGGATCAAGCCTAAGGGCAGTATTAGATGCAGTAGCTCACCAACGACCACCAGCATCAGCTCTGAGCTATCGAAGATTTCAGCACGCGAAAGTGAAAACAAGCGCGTCATCAGCGCCATTAACGCTTCGCCCAACGCTTGTCCAAACCACATTAAACTGACGGCACCCACCACCAGCACTGCCACTGACGCTAGTTCTCTTGAGCGCGGTACTTGGCCCTTTTCCCGCGCCTGCTCCTGCCTTCGGGGTGTGGCGTCTTCTGTTCTTTCCTGACCGTCACTCTCTGCCATTAGTTAAACTCGCAATTCAGCCGGATAAGGGAGCAAATTTGATTGAGCCCGGTTTGCCAATGGTTGTTGTAGTGCGTCAACATACCAGACAGTAAGTACCAACTGATCAACAACCCCATCAACAATGCAAATGCAAAGCCAAGTGAGAAAATATTAAGTTGTGGCGCCGCTCGGGTCATCACACCAAAAGACAAATTGACCACCAACAAAGCAATGACACCATGCCAGCGACATACTCAATGCGACCTCGAACATGATCCCAAACCCATGCTAGCGAGGCTGGCTCGATAATCTGCGGCCCTAGTCATCTCGCCAATGGGGAGCGTCTCAAAGCTTATTACCACTAGGTTAAGCATTTTCAAGTGGCCATCGGTGGACAGAAATAACATAACGGCCAAGAAGAGATAAAACTGACCCAATAGTGGCGTGTTTTGACCGTTGGCTGGATCCACCATTGACGCAAAACCCAAACTTGATTGCATCCCCAAGATCTGGCCGAGGATGACGAAGGTTTGGGTAATGAACTGCGTGACTAGCCCCATCGCAACGCCAATCACGACTTGCTGCGCGAGCACCATAAATCCGGCAAATGACACTAACTCAATGTCCTCTGGCACCGCAGGAAGTGCAGGCATGACCGCAAAGGTAATCGCAAGAGAAAGGTATAAACGGATCCGGGTAGGCACGAAACGGGCACCAAAAAACGTCATCGCCATCATCATCGATGAGATGCGTGTAAACGGCCAAAAGTAGTTAGCCATCCAAGATAAAATCACCGAGGCCGGATATTCCATATGCCTTTCCGTCAGTACAGAATGGTTGGGATGTGATCAATCAAACGATAAAAATATTCCATCAACATCCGTGTCATCCAATGACCAAAAAACATCAGCGCAATAAACGTCGCAATTAAACGGGGAAGAAAACTGAGTGTCTGCTCGTTGATCGAGGTTGCCGCTTGGAATACAGCGACGATCAAACCGACTAACAAACCCGGCACGACAATCGCAGACACTAACAGTAGTACCAGGTAAAGCGCATCCTGGAACAGTTCAACAAACGCTTCCGGGGCCATTGCTGCCTCCTTTAGCCAAAACTGGCGGCGAGGGTAGAAAGGATCAAATTCCACCCATCAACCAACACGAAGAGCATTAATTTAAACGGTAATGACACTATCATGGGCGACAACATCATCATACCCATCGCCATCAATACCGACGCTACCACCAAGTCAATCACCAAAAACGGTAAGAACAGCATGAATCCAATTTGGAACGCGGTTTTCAGTTCTGATGTCACAAATGCGGGGATCAGTACGGTCATTGGCACCTGCTCTGGCTCGTCAACTTGAGCGCCCGACATATTGACAAAGGTTTCCAAATCTTTAACACGGGTTTGCCTAAGCATAAACTCTCGTAGTGGCACTTGCACCCGAGTGAAGGCCTCACGCGCTGTCATCTGCTCATTGATATACGGCTGTACCGCCTCTGTATTCATTTTATCGATCACCGGCGACATAATGAACAAGGTCAAAAACATGGCGATGCCAATAATGACTTGATTGGACGGCGTTTGCTGTAACCCCATCGCTTGGCGAAGGATCGCCATCACCACCACAATGCGGGTAAAGGACGTCATTAAAATGACGACCGCTGGCAAAAACCCCAACGCGGTCATCAGCGCTAAAATTTGTAAGGTCACTGAGTAGTCTTCGCTACCATCCGGATTGACTCGCATGGTCACCGCAGGGATCCCGCCTCCGGTATTGCGCTGCGTTTCCAGGCGAACCGCTTCACCGCTATCATTCAGTGACTCGGTTGTGATGCTTTCCTGGGCGGGCGTGGCCTCTTGCTCGGCGAAAGCAAACGGTGTCATCAAAGTGGCCACCACCAGAACCCAGGCTGCCAATAGCGTGCGTATCGTCATTTTCGATTCAATAGTTGGCTAAGCTGATTTGCAAAGCGAGAGTGAGAGTCTGGCGAAGTCGGCGCTGTTGTGGGCACCGGATTATCTAGCGCTTTTAATAGCTGCACCTGAGAAGCTGTAACACCGATGACAAGTTGCTCTCCATGCACGTCCACAACTAATATCCGCTCTTTTTGGCCAATGGCTAATTGACTGACAATTTTGATCCCATTGCTTTGCTGCGCCAAGCCAGGGAGCTTAAGCCGACGTAATAGCCACGCTAAGCCAAAGATTAATGCCAATACCAGCCCGAGAGACAACAGCATTGTCACTATGCTTACATCTGGCGCCGCTGCCCAAGCGGGCATCGGCACCAACAATATTCCCCAAACGCGTCGGTTCACGATCATCTTATCGTAACTTCTTAATTCGCTCAGTTTGACTGATGACATCGGTAAGACGAATACCAAATTTATCGTTAACCACCACCACTTCACCGTGGGCGATCAAGGTACCGTTCACCAGAACATCGAGCGATTCACCGGCGAGACGGTCGAGTTCAACCACCGAGCCTTGGTTAAGCTGGAGAAGATTCCGAATATTAATCTGGGTGTGTCCCACTTCCATCGAAATGGTCACCGGAATATCGAGAATCGCATCGAGCTTACGTTGTTCATCCGCGCCCAGTTGCTTCTCACTGTCGTCAGTGAGCTCATCCAATGGTGCCGCTTGTACATCATCTGATCCTTCCGAATCAGACTGCTCAGCCAGGGCAGCAGCCCAATCATCATCTACATCATTTTGATCCATGACGTCTTACCCCTGTTTACTGGTCTTATTCACTGAGTTTTACCTTGTTTACCATCAATCGGTAAATCTTCCTCGAGATCATCGAGTAGCTCAGATTTATCCTGTAATAGCGAAATATCAGACTTCGCCATATCAGGTCGTTTTAGTTTTTCAACAATTTTCAGTGCCAGTTTATCGTTAGACTGGCCCATTTTCGCTCGATAGGTTGGCAAGTCTTCCACAAAAACCGTACACGCATCTGGCATATCAACCGGGATCACATCCCCTTTTTGTAACTCCATCAAATCGCGCAACGATAAGGTCACATCGAGTAATTTTGCACTGAGTTCCACATTCACGTCCAAGATTTCATCACGTAGCGCTTTACTCCAGCGCACGTCGGTATCCATCTTGTCACTTTGTACCCCGGCGTCGAGGAGCTCACGGATTGGCTCCAGCATCGAATAAGGCATGACCATATGAATGTCACCGCCCCCGCCATCCAGTTCGATGTGGAATGAACTGACCACAATCACTTCCGATGGACTGACAATGTTTGCCATCGCCGGGTTGACTTCCGAATCAAGATACTCAAAGGCCACTTCCATAACAGGGGCCCACGCGTCTTTATAATCCTCAAACATCAGCTTCAGCAGCATCTGTATGACGCGTCGTTCGGTTGGGGTAAATTCGCGCCCTTCGATCCGGGCATGAAATCGGCCATCGCCACCAAAGAAGTTCTCAACCAAAATAAAGACCAGTCGGGCCTCCATGGTGATTAAGCTCGTCCCTTTTAGTGGACGAAACCGTACCATGTTTAAACTGGTCGGAACGTATAACGTGTTTTGGTACTCGCCAAACTTCATCATCTGCACGCCGTTTATCGAAACTTCGGCGGTTTTCCGCAGCATATTGAACAAGCTGATGCGCATGTGACGAGCAAAACGCTCATTGATAAGCTCGAGCGTCGGCATGCGCCCGCGCACAATTCTATCTTGTGACGAGAAGTCGAAGGAGACCGTCCCATCTTCTCCAACCTCGGGCTCATTATCGTCGTCATCGACGTCGTCAACGCCGTGAAGGAGCGCGTCAATCTCGTCTTGGCTGAGTAAGTCAGTCACGTCATCACCTATTGCATCACAAACCCAGTGAAGAGAACCCGCTCTACCACCGGCTCACCCGTTACTTTAATTAAAGCCGCGCGCACATTCTCAGCGGACTGACGCCGGACTTCTAGCTGACCTTGAGGGGTCCGCAGTTGCTCAACTGTGGCAGCACCAAAGGTATTGAGTAACGCGTGTTCTACCAGCGGCAAATTTTCCTTCGCTAGCGCTTCTCTCTCACTACCACGCACCAATAATTGTGCATTCACTTGCACCAGCCGCTGTTGTTCATCACCGGTCACGTTAAAGACAAACGGCTGAGGTAGCGTGACATAAATGGCCGGAAGCGTGTTATTTTCTTCCTCCAAGACAATATCGTCCTGGCTTTTATCGTCACCCGATAAAAAGAAAAAAGCCCCACCGCCTACGGCCGCCAATAACACCACAGCAGCAACAATGATAATGATGAGCTTTTTCTTGCCCCCGCCTTGTTCCGAGGTTGCGTTGTCATTTGCCATGGCTATTCATGCTCCTCATTATTGGTGCGTTTTGATCAAGCATAGTAATCGACAGCGCGATCATTGTGTGAAACGTTTAACGCGTGCCCTGCTAACATCGCGTCATCATTGTCCTCACCGGTCGTTAATCCAAGAGGTGAGCCGCCTGACGCCCCTGCCCCAGCATGATTTTGTTGTCCTGAAGCCATTTGTTGCGCGCCACTGTCTTGCTGCTGAACGGATCCTTGAGCCAACTGTAAGCCTTGTTGCTGTAGCATATCACGAAGCCGCGGCATTGCTTGTTCAACCGCGTCTCGCGCTTGCTGGTTGGCGACTGTAATGTGAACCGTCGCTTGATCGTTGTTCATTCCCAACTTAATTTGCATTCGCCCTAGCTCAGGAGGATCAAGCCGAATATCAACCTGCTTGAGGTTTTTTGACAGCATGATGTTAATACGCTCCGTCAAGGCAGCACCAGCTTCTGTGGGCGTTTGTCCGAGCGGGAGGGGCGCCTGTGCACTCTGCGCTGCTTGCATATCTTGTCGTGCCGTGGCGGACTGGGCCGACGACAACCCTAAACCACTTGCCAATTGTTGCGCTAAGTTTTCAGGCGTGTGGCTCCCTCTGCTGCGCTAGAAGCACTGCCACTTGTCAATGCGGTGTCCGCTTGACCCGCTTGCTCTGCCATCGCTTTTAATGCGGCTTTGCTGAGGTCATCCGACTGGCCCATTTTTCCTGCTAATAACGACGCTGGATTGGCATTGGGGGTCGCTGCTGATTTTGCATCATGGCGCGGTTTATCGGTCAGCTCGCTACTCTTTAATAGTGTCGCGCCTTCTTTTGTGATGCTCTCTTTCAGCAGGCTCTCTTTCCCGCTCCCTTCTTTCGCCAGCGTTTCCTTCTCTTTGCTTAGAGATGCTGGATTATCTGTCTCTTGTTGCGCTTTGGCGGTTGACCATTTTATCGCGCTTCCATCCGATTCAAGCGCGTTACCTTTGCGATGTGCAGCACTCTCAGCGTCAAGTGATTGCGTCGCTCTTACTTGACTTGCCAACGCCGCCAACTGATCCGGCGATAACTGATCGAGTACTTTTTCGGGTGACACACCCTCCGGCAAGTTTTTGGCCAGCTCAGTCAATAACGCTTGTCTGTCGATCACCCCTTCTGTGTTATCACCGTCTATCTGCACACTTTCATCGTCATCAGATTGCGTTACGTTTAGCGTCTGTGCTGATAACGCATCCGCACTGGCAGATAAGGGATCAACGTCGGCAGTAGGCAAAGATTTGCCATTAAGCATGGCTGCCGCTTGATTCAGTCGCATCAGCAGTGCTTGGCTCTCTTCCATGGCTGTCATATCGGCAATTTCGGCCATTTCCGCTTCGCTAAACATGCCATCAGCAAGCATCGCCTCGGCATCAATTGCCTGACCATCAACCAGTAAAGTCTTGCCATCTTGGGTCAGTTTAATCGGTATGTCGCCTTGCTCACCCTTGCCATCAATGGACTGGCGCAACGCCGCTAAAAAGCCGGTATTTTTATCACCTTTTACCTCGCCTGTCGCACCGTCACTGGTCGCGAGAGGAGTTTTAGGTGAGAGATTGGAAAGCGTCAGCGTAGACTGCGTCATAAGTTTCTCGTCATTACCTTATGGTTATCCTTTAAACCGAGCCTCAATGTGCTGGCATGTCGGTAATGATAAAGCAATTATCGCGCCATTTTATTCTTAGGAAAAGGGAGAGGGACGTCGGCGTGCAATAATTGCTGCCATTTCATCCATTTGACGCTGTTCTTGATAATGAGCACGTTCCGCTTCTTCTCGCGCTCGCTTTTCGATTAACCACTCGAGAGACTGCCGGTGTTGGCGTGTTTGTTGCCATGCTTGACGGCACTGTTCTAAATGATCCTTAAACTGATGCTCAGCACCTCGTTGCTTTGCCAAGGTTTCATCAAGCTGGACGATAAATTTATTAAGATGGCCAAACGCGCTGGCAGAGAGCCCTGACTGACCCCGGTCAGACATTTGTCGGCAATATTCCAGACGATACTGCTCAATTTGCTCGAGCTGGTGATAATAGCCATCTAATGCTTGCTGGGCTTCACTGACGCTAAGTTGCGCCTGCTTTTCATCTTCTTGGGCCTTTTCTAACAATAAATGCAGTGCATGGTCAGCCATAAATTATCCTTGCAAGGTTGAGCGCAACATATTGACGCACATATCGAAAGGGACCACCTCTTTCATCCCTTGTTGCAAATAATTATCCAGTTTTGGCTTCAGGTGAAAGGCTTGGTCAACGGCTGCATCACTGCCTGGCTTGTACGCGCCAATTGAGACCAAGTCTTGGTTTTTGCGGCAAACGGACAACACTTGCCGCACCGCTTTCGACATCAAGATTTGCTCGTCATTGGTAATATTGGGCATCACACGGCTTACCGAGCGTTCGACATCAATCGCCGGATAATGCCCACCATCCGCCAATTCGCGAGATAACACGATGTGACCATCAAGAATGGCACGTGCAGCGTCGGCAATTGGATCTTGTAAGTCATCACCTTCGGTCAATACAGTAAAAAATGCCGTGATCGAGCCCTGCCCGACAGCCCCATTTCCTGCACGCTCGACTAATGAGGGTAAACGGGCAAATACCGAGGGTGGGTAGCCTTTAGTCGCGGGAGGTTCACCGACGGATAATGCGATCTCACGTTGTGCCTGAGCAAAACGTGTTAATGAGTCCATCAGCAAAAGCACATCCAACCCAAGATCGCGAAAATACTCAGCGATCGTTAGTGCCGTTTGACAGCCTTTTAAGCGCACAAGCGGCGATGAATCAGCAGGGGCGGCGATAACGACGGCACGGGCCCGGCCCTCCTCCCCTAAGATATCATCGATAAATTCTTTTACTTCTCGGCCACGTTCGCCAATCAGCCCCACAACCACAACTTGTGCCGTGGTGCCACGTGTCATCATCCCAAGCGTTACGGATTTACCCACACCAGAGCCGGCAAACAACCCAATTCGCTGCCCTTTACCGACAGTAAGCAGACCGTTAATCGCTTTGATCCCCACATCGAGGGGTTCTCGAATTGGCTGTCTCGCTAATGGGTTGATGGGAGTACCTTCTAAACTGGCCTGCTTATCAGTGTAGATATCCCCTTTTCCATCCAGTGGGTTTCCCATACCGTCGATAACACGGCCAAGCAGCTCCATGCCTACGGAAAGTTGGCTACGTTCAGATAAAGGCGTCACGCGTGCGCCCGGGAGCACCCCAGAGACTTGTTCGTTTGGCATCAAGTACAACAACTCTCCGGCAAACCCCACCACTTCCGCTTCGATGGTTCCATTTAAGGTCTCGACCGCACAAACAGAACCGATGGGCGCCCGGCAGCCGATCGCTTCGAGCGTTAAGCCGACCATTCGTACCAATTTGCCGGATGCCACGGGTTTTGGCGCAAGGTTATCTAATTGACACCGCTTTAAGCGCTCAGCCAGCTGACTCATGACGACACGCCGTCATCATCGCTGGATGAGGAGGATGAAGCATGAGGTTTTGCTTGCGCTTGCTCTTGCGCTTGTGCCGCTGCGTCTGACGACGGTTGCGCCGACGACTTGAGCGTATCGGTTTCAGTATTGGGCGTATTAACACTGGGATCGTCAGCGCCAGACGTAGAAGACTGGGATGGCACTGATTGCCGTGACTGGTTTTTCCCTTGAAACTCGCGGAGCAACGCGTCCACCCGTTCACTGTATTGATAATCAACCACAGAATCTTTCGATTTCACATGTACATCACCACGCGCTAACGCGGGCTCTGATTGTAACGTCCAATCCCGTGAGGCTAACATGGCGTCGTCGTAGGCTTCGGTGACCACGGCATAATCATCAGGATGTAACGCGGCTGTGACGGGATGATCCGCCACGGGAAGTGCAGCTATCGATGCGCGTAATGTCTGTAAAATGACCTGCGGATTGGTTTCTAACTCCACGCCGGTCAGCGACTTAGTCAATGCTTGGACCATTACCAAAAGTTGCTGTTCGACGTCTATATCAAGCTTCTCCAATGGATGACTGAGCTGATTAAGAATGGTGTCAAGATGCTGACAGCGCGTCTCAATTAATGCTTTTCCCTCTTCAACACCCTGCTCATACCCTGCCTTTTTGCCTTCTTCGAATCCTTTTTCGTGCCCTTCTTCTAGGCCACCCTCTAGCCCTTCTTGATGCCCGAGTTGTTTGCCCTCTTCATAGCCTTCGTCATAACCTTGTTGCCGAATCGCTTCTAGGGCATCGGCCGTTAATGGCTCTGGGGCCGGCTCACTTTCTTCAACGTCAGTATCCGCTTCTGGCTCCCAGGTCGGATCATAATTGAGCGCAGTATCTTTGGGCAGATTATCTCGATCACCATAAGGCGGCAGTGTCCAACGATCGATCGTTTCGGCGTCAGCTTCATTGGCACGAATATAGCCACGGCGTTTATCTAAACTCATCGACAACCTCTACGCGAAAGAAAAGCAACTTATACAAACTCATCACCGCCGCCACCAGTGAGCATCAGCTCACCGGCATCGGCAAGGCGACGCGCAACGGAAAGGATTTCTTTTTGTGCCCCTTCAACATCGGAGACACGAATTGGCCCCATGGCTTCGATATCATCTTGCAGCATTTCGGCCGCACGTTTAGACATGTTGCGATAGATTTTCTCGCGTAAATTATCTTCCGCTCCCTTAAGTGCTTTTTGCAGCACTTCTTGCGGCACATCGCGCAATAGGGTCTGTATACCGCGGTCATCCACATCAATTAAGTTGTCAAAGACAAACATCAAGTCTTGGATTTGTGATGCCATCTCTTCGTCCTGATCACGAATGGAGTCCATTAAGACACCTTCTACACTGTTGTCCATGTAGTTCATGATTTCGGCAGCCGCTTTTAAGCCACCAATTTTGGCGGCTTGAGCACCCGCTTGGCCAGCAAACTGCTTCTCCATGATTTCGTTTAGTTCGTGTAATGCCGCTGGCTGGACTTCTTCTAAGTTGGCGATCCGCATCATCAGATCGAGCCGGTCACGCTCAACAAACTGGGAGAGAATTTCTGCTGAATGTTCAGGATCTAAGTATGACAGCACGATAGTTTGAATCTGCGGGTGCTCGTTGATGATGATGCTGGCGACTTGACGCGGATCCATCCATTTGAGTGAGTCTAAGCCTTTGGAGCCACTGCCAAGCAAGATTTGGTCAACCAAGTTATTAGCTTTGTCTTCACCCAGCGCCGCCACCAGTGCGTTACGCACAAAGTCTTCGCTTCCCATCCCAATCGATGTGTATTTTTGGATTTCTTCCAAAAACGCACGATGCACCGCCGCGACCTTGTCCGAGTTAAGATCGGTCATTGATGTCATCGCCGAACCGACTCGCTGCACTTGTTTAGGTTCGAGGTGTCGAATGATGCTTGCTGCATCTTGCTCACTTAAACTTAACAGTAAGATGGCGGCTTTCTCAATCCCACTTAAAGAGCTGATATCGAAACTTGAGCCGGCTTGCTCTTCACCCGTGTTTGCGACTTCATTTGCCATCTTCGGTCACCCAGTTTTTTACCGCTTGTGCGGCCAAGTCTGGCTCATTGGCGACCAGCGCTCGGACCGCTTTTAGCAAGTCTTCGTCTTTATGTAAATTTGGCAGCTCAACATCTGACGCTGACATGGCAAAATTACTCGAGCCATCGAGCTCTGAACCAATCAAACCAACGTCATCGCCATCTGGGGTAATGGGTAGGCCATCCGGACCCAAGATTTCGCCATTAGGCCCGACAGTATTGCCATCTTCGTCGATATTGGGGTACAACAGCTTTTTCATCGCTGGGCGAACCAACACCACAATAATCACGATAATGACTAAAGCAGCCGCCAACCAGCGTACCCAATCATTAAAGTTTGGATGATCCCAGATAGCAACATCTTGTTCGGCAGCTTGCTCAGGTTCAACAAATGGTACGGCGATCACTTCAAGCACATCACCGCGCTGCTCACTAAATCCTACCCCGCCCATTAATAAGCGGCGGATTTTTGCCAGTTCATCATCCGTTAAAGGTTCTTTAACCACATCACCGGTGTCCGGATCGACACTTTGCTTAAAATTCACCGCCACTGAAACAGTTTGGCGGTCGATCACGCCTGATTGCGCGCGCCGATGACGAATTGTCGTATCTAATTCAAAATTACGCGTCGCTTCTCGACTGACCGAACCATTTCCGCCTGCGCCATTTTTTAAATCTCGCACATCCTCTGGAATAGAGGCGTCCGCTGGTGGTTGATTGCTTAATGCCCCAGGGATACCAGCCACACGGTCGGAGCCGTTATAATCTTCACGTGTGTATTCACTGCGCGTCGCAGGCGTATTGGGGTTATATTGCCGTTGCGTTTCTTCCAACGAGCTAAAATCCAGGGCAACATCGACTTGAGAGGTATAATTCCCCAAGCCCAAAACAGGGATGAGAATGGAATCAATTTTTTCCCGTAACTGGCGCTCTTGTTTGCGTTCTAATTCGTACTCTTTTCGCCGCGCCGCCGACGCGGGATCTTCACTGCCTGAGTTGAGCAAACGTCCATGCTGATCAGTGACGGTTACGCGCGTGGGTTTCAGAGAAGGCACTGCGGAGGCCACCATATCAACAATCGAGTCGACTTCTTCCTGGCCTAGGGTATTACGCCCGCCAAGGGTCAAAAAAACCGTTGCGGACGCTTCTTGGTTGTGACGCACAAAAACACTCTGTTTAGGCAGCGCCAGCAGTACTCTCGCGTTTCGCACTTGACGCACTTCTTCGATCGCTGCCGCCAGTTGACGTTCACGACTCAGTTTTAAGCGTTCTGTTTCAAGCTTTTGCGATACACCAAAGCCCATATCATTGAGCAAAATATCGTCGCCCTCTGCCGTGGCTGTATTTAAGCCCGCTCGGGTGAGCCCAAGACGAATGGACGAGTAATCGCTAGAGGGAACGCGGATGGTGTTTCCATCGAGTTGATAATCGACTTTGCTTTGATCCAGGTGATCGAGAACCGGAATAAGCTCTTCCGTTTCGTACGTACCCAGTGGCCGCATCTCTGGCTCTTGTACCCAGAAAAAAAGCATCATGATCAGGGCCACGCAGATCGCGACCGCGAGCACCAAGATCAGTTGACGCACCATGTCGAGATCGCCAAATATCGAATTTGACGACGTCGATTGTTCGAGTGCATCCGGATCTTGCGCGCTTTGCTCCGCGTCTAGCGTTGCATCGGTCGATGGTAATGCTGCTGCACCATCTGACACCGCGAGATCGGTATTTTGATTCTCTTCAGCCACTGATTAATTCCTACATTAAACAGGCATGTTCATTAATTCTTTATACGCTTCAACCAGTTTGTTGCGCGTTTGCACTGTTGCGTCAAAGGCCACACTGGATTTGTTCCGAGCGATCATGACATCCGATAAGCTCACATTACGATCGCCTTCATCAAACCGGGTGGCGAGTTCACCGGATGTTTTTTGCAGTCCATTGACATGATTAATGGCACTGGAGAGCATATCGCCAAACTCTTGGCTAACTTGCTGTCCCGTGGCAGGCTGAGACACATTTTTCGCGGCTACCGCCATGGCTTGCATTTCTTGCGTCAGGGCATTGGCTTTCATCGTCGATCCTTCCTGTGTCAATTTTTTGTCAAATGAGTCAGATTTCTATCAGATATCTGTGTGTTTGCAACTTTGAGACCACTTTAGCAAAAAGCCGCAACACCGCGCGATTATTGGGGAATATCGATGCCAGCATCACGCATTTTGGCTAATTTGTAGCGTAAGGTTCTCGGGCTAATCCCAAGGCGTTCTGCAACATCTTTGCGGCGTCCTTCACAAGTGCGGATCGTTTCTAAAATAATAGAAAATTCCTGATCGCGTAACTCATTGCCCAATCCTACGCCATTGGGAGGCTGCTCAACATGCTCAGTGGCCGTTGGAGGAGAAGCCGGCGCTTGTGCTTGATGGTTAAAGCGCGTATTCATTACTTGATTTTGTAAGCTAGACGCATCTTGCCAATCTTGCCCCTCCAGTAGAATATCAGAGGCTTGAATGTGCGACTGCGTGGCCAAGATTAATGCGCGTTGCATAACGTTATCGAGCTCTCTGACATTACCAGGCCACGGGTACGCGAGCAGTTTCTGTTCGGCATCTGGATGCAAACTTGGGCAAGGTAAGCCTTGTTTTTGGCAGTGGCGTGACAGTAAATAATGCGCCAGTGGAATAATATCGCCGAGCCGATCACTGAGCGCCGGCCAAGTGATGGGAAAGACATTCAAGCGATAGTAAAGATCTTCTCGAAAGTGGCCTTGCGCTACGTATTCTTTTAAGTCGCGGTTACTGGTGGCAAGCACCCGCAAATCAAGCTGGATACTTTTTCGTCCACCTAAACGCTCAACCTCACGCTCTTGCAACACGCGTAGTAATTTCGCTTGCAACCCAAGCTTCATCTCACTGATTTCATCCAGTAAAATGGTTCCGCCTTGTGCCTGTTCAAACTTGCCCGGACAAGCCTGAACCGCGCCAGTAAAGGCCCCTTTTTCGTAGCCAAATAACGTGGCTTCTAACATGTTTTCTGGAATCGCGGCACAGTTAATGGCGACAAAAGCGGCATTGGCACGTGCTGAATGATCGTGAATATAGCGCGCCATGACTTCTTTTCCTGAGCCTGAAGGCCCTAAGATCATCACATTCGCATCGGTATTTGCTACTTTGTCTGCCAACGCCAGTAAGGCGACGCTTTTTGGATCTTCAGCAATCGCATCGGAGTCATCGGTTTTGACAGGGGCATAGCGGCTCACCATATTTAACAGCACTTCGGGGGCAAACGGTTTAGCCATGTAATCGATCGCGCCCTCTTTCATCGCCGCCACGGCATCTTCGATGTTGGCATAGGCCGTCATCAGCAAAACCGGTAAATTCGGCATGTGTGTTTTAATCGAGCGCAAAAGTGCAAGGCCATCCATTCCTGCCATTTGCACGTCAGAGACGACAATATCAATGGCCTCTGATTTCAGGGTCACTAAGGCTTGCTCGGCACTGTCCGCTTCTCGCCAGTGATACCCTGCCAGCGCCAGTGTATCGACAAGCGCTTCGCGCAACCCTTCATCATCTTCCACGATTAGCACGGTTGTTTGGCTCATTGTGTTTCTCCTACGCTCTCACCATGATCTGCCACCGCCCCTTTGGCAAGCGGCAAACACAATGTAAAACAGGCCCCTTTTTCAGGCTCAGATTGTAAGGTGAGCTTGCCATCATGGGCATGACACACCATTTGCACAACGGCGAGGCCAAGACCTGTCCCCTGTTGTCGCGTGGTAAAAAAAGGCTCAAGGACTTTGGCATGTAACTCCGGCGCGATGCCTGGCCCGTTATCCGCCACCGAAAGTAAAAGGTTATCGCCCTGCAGCCGTGAATCGACAACGACTTGGCAGCCTTTGCCCGCCACCTGGACAGCATTAATCACAAGATTACTTAAGGCACTGGCTAACGCATTGGGGTTGCCCAACACCTTTACACTTTCGTCGTCACTGTTAATTGCAAAATCAACATCATGTCCTTGAACGACCGCATCCACCATGGGCTCAAATTCATTAAATAGCTGTTCGACACTGAATACCTTGACCACGTTATTGTCGCCGCCTTTGGCAAATAGCAACATGTCATTGACTTGCTTTTCCAGATCATGCAAACGGTCTAACAACTTGAATTGAAAACGCTGCCTGGTCGCATTATTCAGGTTTGGGGCACCTAGGTTGGACGCATACAAAATGGCACTCGATAGTGGCGTACGCACCTGATGCGCTAATGATGCCACCATTTTACCTAACGATGATAAACGTTGTAGATCACTGACACGCGATTGCAATAAACGGGTTTCGGTCATATCGGTAATTAAAATGAGCTGCCCCGAATCGGACGCTGAGATGGCCAGCTTTACTCGCCGACCATCTTTTAGTGATACCTCGTGCCCATCATCGTCACGTGGGGAAAAAGCCCGTTGTATCACCTCAAACCAACGCTGCTGAGTCAATGGCTCACCCAGTAGTCGATGCGCCTCTGGATTGGCTTCAGCAACACGTCCATTGGCGTCCAGCAAGATAACCCCCGCAGGCATAACATCCAGAACTTGCTTATATCGAGTAACTTGTTGATCCACTGATCCAAGTGGCGACGATTGGGTTTCCATTTAAGCAATACACATTTCAATCAAGGTTTTACTCATTTAAGCAGGGATTATGCCATAAAAATAGTCAATAATATCAGCTTGTTGAAGACAAAAAAGCGAAGTCATTTTTTTGACTCCGCTTTTTGACACATTACCGATTTATATTAACTCTTCTTTGTTGAGTCCGTACTTACGCATTTTTTCCACCAAGGTGGTTCGCCGCATACTCAACATGTCCGCGGCTCTGGCGACGACGCCTGACTGCGCCTCTAGTGCCTGCTTGATCAGATCAACTTCTACCTCAGCCAGGGTCTCTTTAAGATTAACGCCCTCGGGAGGCAAACTAGTAAAACCTGGACTGTCAGAAAAGCCTGGCATCTCATCGTCAAACGCGGGAATATCTGGCTCACAAAACATCGCAGTGAGTGCCTCTCGCTCTGCCATTTCGGTGTCTTCTACCGAATACGCTTCTGGCTGAAATTCAGGAATATCACTGTAGCGATATTTCGCGGGAAGGTGATTTACATCCACCATTTGCCCCGGATATAAAATCACCAAGCGTTCGATAAGGTTGGCCAATTCACGCACGTTCCCCGGCCACTGATGTTCCATTAGCGAATTAATTGCTCGCGGTGAAATATGAATTCGTCCATTTCCTTCACCATCTAGACGAGACATCAGTTCGTGGATAAGCAAGGGAATATCGTCAATACGATCTCGCAATGCAGGCATCTCAATCGGGAATACGTTGAGTCGGTAATAGAGATCTTCGCGAAATTCGCCTTCTTGGATCATCGTTTCCAGTGTGCGGTGAGTGGCAGCAACCACTCTGACATTGGCGCGAATACTTTTATTTCCACCCACTCGCTCAAACGTACGATCTTGAAGGACGCGTAACAACTTCACTTGCATTGGCATCGGCATATCGCCGATTTCATCCAAAAAGAGCGTTCCACCCTCCGCAAGTTCAAAACGTCCTTTGCGTGCTGAAATTGCGCCGGTAAAAGCCCCTTTTTCATGGCCAAAGAGTTCACTTTCGAGGAGCTCTCCGGGAATCGCACCACAGTTCACCGGCACAAAAGGACCGTTCGCGCGTGAGGATGAATGATGAATATGGCGTGCAACCACTTCTTTACCGGTGCCAGACTCACCTAAAATCAACACACTTGCCTCGGTTGAAGCAACCTGATCAATTAAATGACGAACCTGTTCAATCACATCGCTCTTGCCAACCATATTATGAAAGGCGGTATTGTCACCTGCGAGTTGTGGAATACTAAACGCTTGTTTTCCAGCAAACTCACGGCAATGGTGTAAGGCGTCAAACAATTGTGGGTAATTTAACGGTAAGCCCAGTTCGCCGACATAATTAGGCAACCCGGAAAGTTCACGATCATGACGTCGAATCGCAATCACTGGAACATGGTGATAGGTCGCAAGTTGGTCAAGCACTTTCTCTAACAGCGATGTCGAGCGGACGTGACCAAGAAAACATGCGCCCCAGTTTTGTTCCCAGAGTGCATCACTGACATCTGTGGTCGAGTGAAGCGCGTAACGCTCGCCGATAAAATCGAGTATCACGCCGAGATCGTGACGAAACTGGTCATCGTCATCGATAACAAGGATCTTTGCTAAATCTTGCATGTGTGAGATACGTCTGCCCTGATAACTTATTATTATTGTGCCGCTCGTAAGCAACAACAATCTCAATTTTAATCAAGACATTGTAATAGAGAACGCGCATAAGGCAACCGGAGACACAGTAAACCTGTGACTCCAGTGCCATGTCCGTCGTTTGGTAGGCGGTTTAACTGGTCGCTTGGGTCATATTATGGTATTCAGAGGGAATCTGGTCCCAAGCTGATTTTATCTCTCGCAATAGCTCAATCACATCGTCAATGGGTTCTGGCGTATTGTCTAAGTTGGCGGCACTGACTTGTCGAATCATAAAGTCATAAATGGCATCCAAATTATCCGCGATATCACCGCCCTCATCCATAGATAAACAAGCCCGTAGATTGATAATAATATCCAATGCCTTACCTAGGCGCTCACCTTTGACGGATAAATCGCCTTGTGCCATCGCCGCCTTGCCTTGAATTAAACGCTCAATAGCCCCGGCCATCAGCATCTGGATAACCTTATGAGGCGACGCGGCGCTTAACTGACTGTCAACCGAGACCTTCTTATAGGCCTGTAGTGAGCCTCTCATAGTCTTCCTCACCTATTGAAATTTCTTATACAGCTGCACAGACTGCTTCCCCTTGCGCTGCTGTAACAAGCGCTTGGCAGATTCTGCTTTGTGCTCTTCGAGCGTATCAATGAGCGTTTTTGTTCTTGCCAACGCCTCGGACCATTGTGGATGACTCGGCGCCTGTGTTGACGCTGCAATCTTATCGAGCAGCGTTTTTCTATCATGCAATTGTTGAGCCAGCTTTTCTGGATCAATGTCACTTAAGGTTAAGTGCTGAGCAATGTCTGCATCCATTACCTCTAACGTGACGAGCCAATCCGCAATCTCTGTCATGGCTAACCTGGCATGATGTTTTGCATTGCTTGCAATTGAGAACGCATTTGACTCGTTGCTTCTTCCATCGCAGAAAAGCGCTGCATGGTTCGTGACTCTAAGCTTTCCATGCGTCTATCTAACTCACGCTGATCATCACGTAATCTCAGCTTTTGCTCTGAAAGCGTGCTTTCACGGTTACTGATCGCCCCACCCGCGCCGGTGAACCCATTGATCACCTGCTCTAATTGACGCGCAAAGCCATCATTGCCACCGAAAAAACCTTCTAAAGCGTTAAAGTTTTGACGCAGCTGGCGGTCTAACACTTTATTGTCGATTTCTAAACGGCCATCCATGGTGGTCGTCACCCCAAGTTCACTCAATGTTTTCATCCCTTCAGGCGCTTTCTCTATCGGGGATGAAAATAAGTTACGTAACCGACTGGTCGCCGTACGTATCACACTTTCACCCGCCAACGGACCGCCTTGTTGCGTTTCGGGATCATATTGGCTAACGGCTTGAGAGACACGGAAGAACGCATTGTAGTTATCAACAAAAGACGTAATCGTTGATCGTACCGATTCTCGGTCATGCTCTACCGCCAGTGAAAGTGGCTTATCACTGGTTTGGTCAACTTCTAACGAGACACCCTCGATAGCATTATCAAATGTATTGGTTGTACTGGACACCGAGGCGATACCATCAATCAGTATCTTGGCATCTTGTGCTGCCTGCATTTGCGTCATGCCATTATTAGCTTGTCCAGCTTGAAAGCCTAACTGGTGGAGTGCACTGCCTATCTGAGCATCAACATTCACTTCGATCCGATTCGTTTCCCCGGTTTTATTACCGTTTAGCACCATACGTGTGCCACTATCGTCTTGGATAAGCGACGCCTGGATCCCGGGGTTTTTAGGATCGTTGTTAATCGCCCGCACAACGTCAGCCAAGCTGTCTTTGCCTTGCGGCACATCGATCACACTGGTGCGATTACCCATGGTGATCGTAAGTTTACCCGTACCCAACGAGGCATCAGGATCGACGCCTGGCGAGACAAGCTTATGAGCCCCCGCAAGTTGCTGTACATCAATCTGATAACGTCCAGGGATGGCGTCCGGTGTTGCCGTAGCACCGAGCGCGTCGGGGTTGCTCACCGATGTGGTTCTCGCCGAAAAACCTTCGTTACGACGAAAATCATACATCTGGGTTTTAAGTGTCGCGAGAGAATCTTTTAATCGACCAAACGCACTAATGTCGGTTTCAACGTCATTAGTGCGTTTGATAATCCGCTCTTGCTTGGGTGCACGTTCAGCATCCACGATTTTAGTGACCATGGCATTAATATCCATGCCACCGCCCATGCCTGCTGCTTTTACACTCATAACGACTCTCTCACCTCGTTACACCTTCTCTGTGACCAGCCCTCGCGCGTGTTGCGACAATTGCTTAGCAAGCTCTAACATTTCTTTTTCTGGAATTTGACGGATGATATCGCCACTGTTCATTTCATACACGGTGACAATGCTACGTCCTGTGTCTTCATCCAGTCGGAATGCGAGCCCTTTGTTAAAGTCAGACATAAACTCATCTAGCCGGGCGACCAGCTTTTCAAGCTGTTGTCGTTGTAGCTGACGGTTTTCTTCAATGCGCTGCGACTGTTCAACACGCCGTTGCTGCATTGATTCTCGCGCTTCTCGGCGTTCAGCTTGCTGATGCTGATTCACCGGATCAGACTGCGTTTTTCCAACTCTTACATCTTTTGCAATCTTTGTGCCATCAGAGGGTTTTGAGTGCAGCAGGGATGAATTGGAAACGGATGAAATGTCCATTGCTATTCACCTCCAAAAACGTAGCGGCGGCGATTAGGCCGCCGCTCGTGAATGGTTAACCGAGCAAGCTCAGTGCCGCTTGTGGTGCCTGCTTGGCTTGCGCCAAAATCGAGGTACCAGACTGCTGCAGAATTTGCGATTTGGTCAAGTTCGTTGTTTCTTTCGCGAAATCAACATCACGGATTCGGCTGTTCGAGGCCGATACGTTTTCATTGACGTTGTCCAGGTTCGCAATTGTATGGCTCAAACGGTTTTGCTTCGCACCCAATTCAGCACGGTGAGAATCGATAAATTGCATCGCATTATCGATCATACCAACCGCTTTTTGTGCGCCACCCATAGACGAAACATCCACATCTTTGATGGTTTCATCCACTTTGGTTCCCATGGAGAGCGACGTAGCCAGCGCCCCTGAGAAGGTTGCATCCGAACCTGCCCCAGTGACAATTTGCAGCTCACCGTCTTCCGTCACTGATGCACTGAGTTTATCGTCAGCCTGACCATTAATGTAGGTGGCGATTTCTTCAATGTCATCACCCGCTTTGGCGTTCACATTGATGGATGTTGATGTGCCATCCGCATTGGTGATGTTGATTGCCATGGTTGCACCGGCAGTAGCTGTCCACCCTGCTGACTTACCATTCGCAGCCGTAAAGCTAGCGCCACCCATTTCACTGTGGTCAGCGCGGATGTTTTTGAACTCCATCATCACCGCTTCACCAGCATCAGCACCCACTTGGAACGAACGCGTACCAAATGTGCCGTTGAGGAGCTTGGCACCACCGAACGAGGTGGTTTCTGCGATACGGTTTAGCTCGTCTTTCAGCGCGACCACTTCTTCTTGAATTGCGCTACGTTCAGAGTCACCGTTAGCACCGTTAGCGGATTGCAGTGACAAGTCACGCATACGTTGCAAGATGTTGCTTGACTCTTCCATCGCCCCTTCAGCGGTTTGCGCCATTGAGATACCGTCATTGGCATTTCGAACAGCCACACCCAAGCCACTACTTTGTGCCATCAAGCGGTTAGAAATCTGAAGACCTGCCGCATCATCTTTGGCACTGTTGATGCGAGAGCCGGATGACAAACGCTCCATTGAGTTGTTCAGCGCATCGGTTGAATTATTCAAAAATCGCTGAGCTGTCATCGCAGGGACGTTAGTGTTAACAGTAATAGCCATAACTATTCTCCTTAGGTTCTAGGTCCGGCTTCGCCCAGCTGACCAGGGAAAACCAGTGTAAAATTGTTCACAACCCATGTAGCGGCGCACGTTGAGAAAGCTTTAGCTTTTTTGTTGTGCGTGTCGGTATTAATACCGATGCCGTATGGCGCTATGAAGGTTAACGCCCAAAGGAGAGATATCTTTAGTGGGATTTTGATAAAAATTGGCATAAAAAAAGCGGCAACCGCTTGCCGCTTTTTTTTACCTGTAAAAACGAGAGGTTATTGCAGAAGGTTCAATGCTGCTTGCGGCATCTGTTTGGCCTGAGCCAGCATCGAGGTACCCGCCTGCTGTAGGATTTGACCTTTGGTCATTGCCGTCGTTTCACGCGCAAAGTCTGTGTCTCGAATACGACTGTTTGAAGCCGACACATTTTCCTGGATATTCGACAAGTTGCTAATGGTGTGGCTGAGTCGATTTTGCTTCGCGCCCAAATCCGCCCGCTGACTGTCGATATAACGCATCGCCGAATCGACAACGCCAACAGCCATTTGAGCACCACCGACATCGGACACATCGAGGTCTGCCGCTGTCACTAAGTCACCGTTACCCGAAACCATGCCCAGAGAGGCGGCGAGTCCACCACTGAAATTGACGGCACCTGCGACTTTATTCTCTTCAATAAAGATTTGCAGCTGTCCTTCCTCGTCAACGGACGCGGTGAGCATTTCATCTGACTGACCGTTGATATAGCTTGCTAGCTCTTCCACATCATCGCCTGCTTTCGCGCCGATACTTAAGCTGACGTTTTCACCCTCTTTCGTGGTAAATTGCAGCTGTAATGTCGAGGCTGCACCATCCACTTCCCAGCCAGCTGATTTAGGTTGACCACCAACAAATTCTACGCCACCCATACGGAAATCATCTGCACGAATGCTCGAGAGTCCCATAATGATCGCTTCACCGGCATCCGCACCAATTTGGAACGAGGCTTCACCAAACGAACCATTCAGTAATCGACGTCCACCAAAGGCTGTCGTTTCTGCAATTCGGTTCAGCTCATCTTTCAGTGCCTCGACCTCTTCTTGGATAGCCACACGTTCAGATTTACCATTGGCACCGTTAGCAGATTGCAAGGAAAGGTCCCGCATACGCTGCAAAATATTGGTAGACTCTTGCATAGCCCCTTCGGCAGTCTGGGCAATCGAGATACCATCATTGGCGTTCCGCATTGCCACATCAAGCCCTCGAGTTTGGGCCACTAATCGGTTAGATATCTGCAAACCCGCCGCGTCGTCTTTAGCACTGTTGATTCGGCTACCTGACGACAGACGTTCCATTGAATTGTTCAACTCATCGGTCGCTTTATTCAGGTAACGCTGCGCAGTCATCGCAGACACGTTGGTGTTAACTGTTACACCCATTTTGCTCTCCTTTGACTTTCGCTTGCTTTGCGAAACAGCCTACCCGCGACGTGTTGCACTGTGTAATGGCGGTGCTGCGGGAACAGCTTGTTAATCAGTTTTAGTCTCAGCCCGTTCAAAAACTGGCCGCTTGGTTGGTTAAATACAATATATGTGCCAACTTTTTAAAATCCATTTAAATCAGTGTCTTGCTAGATTTTTGTTGTGTAATAGAGCGCAATAATGATGGCGGAATCTGCCGATTTTCTGTACCAGCGGCAATATAGCGGCAACGCCTCGCCTTCGGTTGCCGGCTTGACCGGTCTATCGCGTATTAAGGTACGCTTGCAAATAGGCGGCCAACGCCGGTAACGACTGAGCTAGAAGGCATATTTTTTGCAGATATTTTTTGCAGATAGATAACACTCACCATCCCACCAGCGTCTTGACACTAAGTCGAGGCAATCATAAATAACAGGACGAAGTCACTGATGACGCAAGAAAACGACGGTCAAACGAATATGACGCTGGATGACGCGTTCCAGCTCGGTATTCGCCTCTATCAAGACGGCAATAAAGTCGATGCACGGCAAGTTTTTGAACAGATACTGAGCCATGCACCAGATACCGTTCCCGTGCGGCAGGTTCTCGCCGTATTAGACGCTGAACAAGGGCAATATCGCCAAGCGATGACACATCTTGAACATGCCCTTACGCTCGAGCCTGATGATCACTCTCTGTTGTTCGACAAAGCGCAACTGCTCACCCAGCAAGGCCACAACAAAGCGGCCTTAGACATTGTCGACGCTTTGTTTGCCGCCGCTCCCACCAACCAAGATATCCTTAGCTTACGTGAACAATTAACCGCAAAACTTGGCTTGCAAGGTGAGAGCCGTCGTACACATGCTTTGCGTGATGAATTGCATCAAATTAAAAATCAAAGCCTGGCTGAGGAAATCAACAAAACCATGGCGTTGGCCGCTAATTTGATGAAGGATGGCCACACGGCACAAAGCGAACAACTTTATCAAACGATACTAACGCTTGAACCCGACTACCCTCCTGCATTGATGGCGTTGGCTCAGCATGCGCTTGATGAACAAGAATACGGTAAGGCCCAGCAGCTCTTATTACGCGGTAATGACAAGGCGCAATCTCATCAAGTGTGGCAACTGCTTTTGGTAAGAGCAGAGTCAGGGCTCGGTGCGTATACAAGCGCTCGCCAACGCTGCTTGCAAGCCCATAAGCAAACTCAAGATCCAGCCTTTTTGCACCAACTGTTGGTGGTGTATCTCAAGGAAGCCAATTGGTTGGAAGCGAGTAAACTGGCCAAGCAATGTTTGCGTGATGACCCCGAGCGCGGAGAATTACACTATGCCTATGCCCGTGCTACCTTCGAGCGACTCAAGCAGCATCATCAATTTACGCAGGATAAATTGACCGATTGCTACCAGATCCACGAGAAAGCTCTCGTTCATGTCAGCGATAAACAAGCGAATACCTTAAATGCACAATTAGGCGAGCTCGATTGGTATATGGGGAATATCGAACAAGCCCAACATCGCCTAGAAACGTTATTAGCGGCGCAACCCGATGATCATGCGCTGCGGTTTAACCTTGCCTTTGTCTATCGTACCCAAATGGCGTGGGATAAGTTTTACTCGGCGAATGAAGCAGGACTTGATTGCGGCCGTCGACTCAAATACCACGGTGATTTACCCCGTTGGGATTTGTCGCGACCACAAACCGATGCCGTACTCATTATGCCTGAGCAAGGTATCGGGGATGAACTCGCCTATTTTCATAACGTGGCAATGGTGGTTGAGCGTGCTCGAAAAGTGTACGTTGGCTGCGATCCGCGTCTAGAGCCTTACTGAGTCAAGCATTTCCAAGTACAGAAATTGTGCCGATTTCTCGCAAAGATGGAAAAGATATTTTCGTCCCTGAGCATGTTCTCGCTGACATTGATAGTTGGGTGGCCGGTGGATCACTGGCAGGGTTGTGCTATCACCACTTTGACCGTCATCTTTATCAGCAAACCTATATTGTTCCTGATGTCGCACCCCATGCGCCTTGGATAGCACCGTTAGCTAAATTGCATCAGAAAGGGCCTGTGTTTGGGCTATGCTGGCGCAGTGGTCTTGCGGCTGCCACCCGTAACATTCACTACTTGGTGGCTGAAGAATTAGCAGGCTGGATAAAAGCCGTTCGCCAGCTTTGTCCTAGCGCCCAGTTTGTCAATTTACAATATGGTGAGTGTGAAAAAGAGCTGAGTAAAATCAAAAAACAAACGGGCGTTGAGATCGTGTCACTGCCCGGATTGGATCTTAAAAATGATTTTATGGGAACCGCGCATGCGATCAAACAGCTCTCGGGGGTATTTACTGCGGGGACAGCGGTGCATCGGCTGACGGTTGCCGTCGGCACACCTTGCTATGTGTTTTTTGCCGGCCATAAAGAGAGCGATATACAAACGCCAGAGTCGATGCCAGGCTACGCAGAGTATGCGTTTAGTTATCCGCCAATGATCAAAGACAAACAGCCACTGCTTGATGCGATAGCACGCCGTATGGTTGACGATCTCGGTCGGTAAAAAGGGGGGAATCACCCTCTACCAATAAAAACGGGGCCGCTGAGACGGCCCCGTTTTTATTCACCCCTGGTACCTTGCGGTAACCTAAGGCTTCAACCTTGGGTTAGATATAATTAAACAACGAAAGATCTTTAGTCTTAGCAAAGGCCTGCTGGGACGCTTGCAGTGCCAGCATATCTTCGTTCATATCGATGGCGGCTTGGGTATAATCTAAATCTTCCATGGTACCCAAAGAGCGATTCAACACTAATTTAAAATCTTTATGCATGCTTTCTTGTCGATCGAGCGTGGTCAACCGCGTTCCCACTTCTGAGCGTGCTTTGTTCAAGTGTTTAAAGGCGGCTGAAAACTGCTCAGTGACTTGATGGAGCTCTGCCGTTGCCGAGGCATCATCGATATCCGCATACGATAAAGCCGCACCATTTTTAAACGCATCGAAGATATTGAAGCTATCTTGTCTTTCTAAGTTGATAGTATCACCCGGCCCCATCTCACCTTCAAAGGTCATTTTGAGCGTGTTCCACTCAATGCCGGTTTGCGGATCGTAAAGGCCAGCACTGACTTCGGTGCCATCTTGCATCAGTGAGTACGTGGTATCACCACTCGCATTCACATCAAACGACACCGAATAGTTGGCCGTATCAGCATCATTGCTATTTTCCGCGTTTGCCAGCAACAGCAGAGATCCATCTTCAAGATCGTATTCCGGTTGATAATCGCCAAAAGGGTTATCAATTTCCATAAACATCTTATCGCCGGGATCGGAGGTCGGCACTTCTACTGCAGGCGCTACTTGTGCCGTACGAAAGTAACTGTCGCCGGCATAACGGACATTGCCTTGGGTATCACGATAAAAAGGCTGGGTGCTGGTTTGGGTGCCGGAGAACAAGAAGTTGCCTGACTCGTCCTTGGTGTTCACCAAGTCCATAAAGTTATCAAACATTCCTTGTAGATCTTGGCGGTGCGCAGTGCGGTCTTCCACCGATAACGAACCATTAATCATCGCCATCACTTTACGCTTGGCGCCATCCATGATTTGCTCTGATTCATCAATAGCGATCTCTTCACGTGTTTGACGATTTCTCGCCAAGGTGATCGAATCAATAAACTGATCAATCTGCTCATCTTGCTGGCGAAAGTTCTGAATATAGATTGATGAGACGGGATCATCGCCGGATGTGATCACACGTTTTCCGGTCGCCATTTGCTCCTGATTATCTTGCACCTTTACATTTTGGCGCATAATGTCGTTGGAGACAGATTGGTAATTATGAAAACTAGCAATACGACTAATCATACTGATCGACCCTTATCGCGTTGCATTGAGCAGAGAATCAAAGGTTTCATTGGCCGCAGTCATGATGCGTGACGCCGCCATATAAGCGCGTTGAAACTTCATCATATTCGCCGCCTCTTCATCAAGGTTAACCCCAGACACTTGGGCGACACGTCCTTCTGCCGCATCATGTTCAACCATACTCACATCCTGCAAACGCTCATACGACGCTTTTTGCACCCCTAAATCGGTACTCAGCCCTTCATAGACGTCAAGCACGGTGGAGCGGCCATTATCCATCAACTTTTGCGTTTGCAACTCTTGCATGCGAATTAAGTTACTGTTGTCGCCATCCGCCGGAATCAAGCTTACGGCCAAGACATCGTCAGGCACCGCTTTATCATTAAGATCAATCACGGTCCCATTCACGTCTATCGGCCCACCAGGTGGATAAGCTTGAGGCGCAACCAAGATTTGACCTTTGGTGTCTGTCACCGCAAATTGGCTGCCATCCGGTGAGATTCGAACTTGAAATTCTTTTTGTCCGCCACTTTGCAGTACACGGACGTCGCCCTCACCTTTACTCACCGAGCTACCACTGATATAGCTTTGTGCGGCAATATCAGCAGGATCTTCCATCGCCACCCGCATTTGCCCTGCCGCTGACCGTGCCGGGCGAATTAATACTCGCTCATTGGCCGCCAATCCTGCATCAATTTGAACACGCATTCCGTCCACATTGAAGCTGGGAGGCGTACCACTAGGGGTAACGGCGGCTTGTTTGCCGTCTGGGGCGGTCAGCGTATATTGTGTGCCATCGAACTTAAGTTGATAGTCACCCGGTTTAAGCTTTTGCAAATCATCGATATAAACTTTAAGGTCCGCGGTGGAGTCACCGTTTTGAACCACGCGAGAACGGGCGATGCGATCACTGTTAAAATCGGTAAAGATATTTTTGCCCACTTCACCATTAAGATCGAAGCCTTGTCCCTGCAAATCATTCAACGCCTGAGAAAACCCAATCGACATTCGGCCTAACTCGTCACGCGCTTGGCTGAGTGTGTCATCACGGTACTCAAATAATGCACCAAGTTTACCGCGAATATCGCTATTCGAAATGGCTTTCACACTCTTACCTTCAACGAGGGCTAAACGACGCTCTTGATGATCCGGCTCACCCGGCAAGGTAGTTAACTCACTGCTATTCATCCCGGATACCAGCATATGGCCACTGCCAATGATGACATTAAAAAGACCATCTTCGCGTGCATTCACGCTTACCTGGGTGTACTCAGACAGCTCTCGGATCAATTTATCATGACGGTCCAATAGGTCATTAGCTTCGGCGGGGGTTTTAAGTATTGCCTTATGCACATCCACCAGCTCTTGGCCGATGTCGTTCATTCGCTTTACCGTGGCATCAATTTGTGACGAGGTATCAATTGATTGCTGCTGTAACACGCCATAAACGTCATTCATGCCGGCAGCGACCATTCGCGCTTTTTCGAGCACGACTTTTCGCGCCCCCATATCACTTGGGCTGTCAGTTAACCCTTTAACCGCGCCATAGAATTCATTCATGTTTTCAGGAATTTTTTTGGCTGAATGCGCCATCATATCGTCGAGTCGACCGAGTTGATCGTTGCGCGCGGCGGCGTGAGACAAGTTCGAGGTCGCCACATTCAGTTCATTAACCGCGAACTTATCATAGTTACGGCGTACCGCAGCAGCGTGAACACCGGTACCGTAATTGTTGCCACCCCAAAATTGCGGATCATTGGTTTGTTGCTCAACGGATTGACGGCTATACCCCTCCGTATTCACGTTAGAGATATTGTGACCTGTTGTATTCAGCTGTCGCTGCGCAGTCAGTACGCCTTGCGATCCAAGGGAAAGCAGGTCCAAGCCCATTGTGCCTCCAAGTAACCCGGCAATTAAAACGAGATAATCAAAGTAAAGCAAAAATCAGGCCAGAGAAGATAGAGGGGTTTTAAAGCGATGTAAAACAAGATATTAACTGATTTAAAGGCATCAAAAATCAAGCTGAAATAAAAAACGGCAAGCCTTTGCCTGCCGCTCAATTATTCCATCATGCCACGGACTTGATCGAGCACACGGATAACTTTGTCGGCATACTCAGGATCAGTGGCATAGCCCGCTTGGTGGAGTTCGCGAATAAACTGTTCAGGTTGCGCAGATTGAGACAGGGCTTGCTCGTAACGGGGGTTTTCTCGTAAAAACGAAACAAAATCATCAAAACTCTCTTGATAGGATGGATACGCGCGGAAACTCGCCGTTTCTTTCACCGGGATCCCATCATACACTTCGAGTGTTTGCGTCGCGACTTTGTCTCCGCTCCAGCGTGGATCCGCTTTAATATTGAACAAGTTATGGCTGTTATCACGGGCATTGGCGATCACTTTTTTACCCCAGCCGGTTTCCAAGGCAGCTTGTGCTAAAATGATCGCTGGATCAGTGCCGAGTGCCCGTGCCGCGCGTCGTGCATGAGGCGCTAAGGTATCAACAAATGCGGCAGGCGAATCAAAGCCTTCATTACGTTGTCCCGTCTCACTCCGCGCTGCCGGTGGGGCAATCGACTGGCTATCCAGCGCGGCAATCGCTTTTTCTGCCGCCTCTCGACTTCGATTTTGATCCAAAGGCAAAGATTGCGCCGATGTGCGCGCCGCATCTTCCAAGTCAGGCTCACTATCGCCCAGAGCCTGGCCCAGTTGTTCCACAATCATATCAGCCAGCCCCAGCGATCCCTCTCGACTGAGTTCACTCGCCATTTGTTCGTCTGCCATTTGCTCATAAAACTTAGAGGTGCGATCGTCGATGAGATCGGACTCGAACGCTTCATTGGCATCACGCATTGATTTAAACAGCATCTGGGTGAACAAGGCTTCAAATTGCTCAGCCGCAGAGCGTAATGCGGCACTTTTATCGCCATCGCTATTCTTAGTCGCTTGACGGCGCAACGAATCAAGCTGGCTAATATCGTGTACAAATTGACTATCAACAGGAGATTTCATTGCTGTCCCTTATATGACTATCAACTGGCCATCGATGGCACCGGCTTGTTTTAGCGCTTGCAAGATGGCCATCAAGTCTGAGGGGGCTGCCCCCACGCCATTGACTGCGCGAACTAAATCGTCCAAGGTCACGCCTGGTTTAAAGTGGAACATTCGCCCTTCTTCTTCTTCGACATTGATCTCGGTATCCGGTGTGACTACCGCTTCCCCACCACCGAGTGGGTTGGGCTGATCGACATTAAAGTCTTCTTGAATCGAGACGGTCATGCCGCCATGCGTAATTGCAGCTGGACGAAGGCGCACATTTTGTCCCACCACAATGGTGCCCGTACGAGAATTGACGATGATTTTAGCCGCACCATCTCCAGGTTGAAATTCAATATTTTCTAAGGTGGATAAAAACGCGA
>AQOF01000004.1 GCA_000565345.1 Salinivibrio costicola subsp. costicola ATCC 33508 = LMG 11651
CGAGGTCTCTGTATTAAAAGCAAAAAGCGTGGCCATGGCGCTACGCTTTTGAACTTTGTTTTTCACCCCGGAGCTAAGGCCTCCGGGGTGCTGGGCTTCTCCCTTATTCTTTTATCGATCGTTGCAAATAGCGCGTGTGAATGTGTGCTATTACGCTACGCGCTAACGTCGGTTTATCCGCAAGGGGGAGCGCTTTGTCACCGTCAGACCAGAATAGGTGCAGGGCATTATGATCACTGTTAAAGCCTTGATCGGCGTGAGACACATCATTTGCGCAAATCATATCGAGCTTTTTGCGGGTGAGTTTATCACGTGCGTAGGCTGCAACATCCTGGGTTTCGGCGGCAAAACCGACCGTAAATGGACGGTGCTGGGTTAAGTTGGCGACCGAGGCAATAATATCGGGGTTTTTCACCATGGTAACGGTCATCGTGTCTTTATCTGCCTGCTTTTTCATCTTCTGCTCGGCCATCGTTTGTGGACGGTAGTCAGCGACCGCGGCACAGCCGATAAAGATATCGTGCTCGGTGATAGAGGCATGCACAGCATCATGCATTTGTTGGGCTGTGGTGACATCCATGCGCGTGACACCGGCGGGCGTGCTTAATGCAACCGGACCGGAAATCAAGGTCACTTCGGCACCCAAACTGGCGGCGGCCTCGGCCAAAGCATAGCCCATTTTTCCAGAGCTGTGATTCGACAAATAGCGAACCGGATCCAGGGCTTCTCGGGTTGGCCCGGCGGTAATCATTACCCGTTTATTGGTGAGCGGTTTTGGGCCGGCCCAGTGTTCACACTCTGCCACTAAGGCCAGTGGCTCAAGCATACGGCCTGGCCCCACATCGCCACAGGCTTGGGCACCGCTGTCCGGACCCCAAATAAGGCAACCGCGCGTGCGTAGGGCCTGTATATTCGCTTGGGTAGCGTGAGCGCGATACATTTGCTGGTTCATCGCCGGGGCAATCGCAATCGGTGCATCGGTGGCCAAGCACACCGTGGTGAGCAAATCATTCCCCATCCCAGCGTGAATACGGGCAATTAAATCGGCGGTAGCGGGGGCAATCAATACTAAATCAGCCCATTTCGCTAACTCGATATGCCCCATTGAGGCCTCAGCAGCTGGATCGAGCAAGCTATCAGATACCGGATGGCCTGAGACCGCTTGCAGGGTTAACGGTGTGATAAATTCTTTAGCGGCGCGTGTCATTACCACTTTGACAGTGGCACCTCGCTCGATCAGGCGACGGGTCAAATCGGCACACTTATAGGCGGCAATTCCACCGCCCATGCCAAGCAGAATACGTTTACCTGCCAGCGTTTGGGCTGGCTGTGTTGAAGAATTGGCCATAATGCTCTGTGTGTTTGTGCTTGAATGGCGAAACCATACCATAATCCGCCGTGCAAAAAGTGTGTTAGCGCAAAGGAAAGCGCGTGGGATGTGAGCCAAGTAGAATGCGATCTAAGCACTGAGCGGTTGAAACCCTTGAGTGCTTATCAAGGGAAAATCGCGAGCGAGCCGCAGTTCCGCTCGAAAAGGATTGTGCGAGATCCCTCGCGTGTCTTAACTGGCGACAAAATCAAAGAGGGATAATAATGAGCTTAAAAACTTTGCCCTTGGATTGTCGTCCAAGGGAGCGTCTATTAGCACGTGGGGCGGACAGTTTATCGGATGCTGAGTTACTGGCGATATTTTTACGCACCGGTGTCACAGGGATGAGTGCGGTTGCGCTGGCTGATCATCTATTAACGGACTTTGGTTCGTTGCGTGCGCTGATGGGAGCCGATCAAACGGCGTTTTGTCAGCGTAAGGGGTTAGGCAGTGCGAAATACGCGCAACTGCAAGCGGTACTGGAGCTCAGCCGTCGTTATTTAAAAGAGACGTTAAGTAAAACGGATGCCTTGACCAGCCCCGATCATACTCGGCGTTACCTCTCGACGTTACTGCGCGATCGGCCACGTGAAGCTTCTATGTGTTATTTCTCGATAACCAACACCGAGTGATTGCCGATGAGCAATTATTTGAAGGGACCCACAATGCCGCCAGTGTTTATCCGCGAGAAATTGTTCGCCGTGCATTAGAGCTTCATGCCGCTGCGTTAATTTTGGCACATAATCATCCTTCTGGGGTCGCTGAACCGAGCCAAGCGGACCGACATATCACTGATAAAATCGCCAATGCCTTGTCATTAGTGGATGTACGCGTGTTAGATCATCTGGTGGTCGGGGACGGAGATGTGGTATCGTTCGCTGAACGAGGTTGGTTGTTATCCTCCTAAGGATCGCCTTTGGCGAAAAAAACGATCAAAAAGCGCATAAAAGGATCTGCTCGGGACTTGAGCAATGTGAATTCAGTTAGTATAATGCGCCACCTTTGATAGCCTTGACCTTCGACCTGACCTTAACGTTGCAGGACTGGCGGACAAGGTTGATATCGAGCCGAAACGATTTTGGAGAGACTTTCATGTCACGAGTATGCCAAGTAACTGGCAAGCGTCCTGTAGTTGGTAACAACCGCTCTCACGCTAAGAACGCCACCAAGCGTCGTTTTCTGCCGAACCTGCAAACTCATCGTTTCTGGGTAGAAGGCGAAAAACGCTTCGTTAAACTGCGCCTATCCACTAAAGGTATGCGCATCATCGACAAAAAAGGCATCGAGTCTGTATTGACAGATATGCGTGCCCGCGGTGAGAAAGTATAAGAGGAATTAGAGAATGGCTAAAAGCGGCGTTCGTGAGAAGATTCGTCTAGTATCCTCAGCGGGTACTGGTCACTTCTACACCACAGACAAGAACAAACGTAACATGCCTAGCAAATTCGAGATCAAGAAATTTGATCCTGTAGTTCGCAAGCACGTTATGTATAAAGAAGCCAAAATCAAGTAATTTGATCGATGCTTTGATAAAAGACCCAGCTTCGGCTGGGTTTTTTTATAACTAAAATCCGTCAGTGTTTGGGTATATACTGCGATAAATACGTACAGCGGCCTTGGGTGAGAAAACATGAAGCTAAAACGGCAGACGTGAACAACATCCTGATTTTTTCAGTCGTGATTTTTTTTGGCTTAATGCTATTGCCCGATTATTTACGTCATCAGCGCCAATCAAATGCCATGCCTGAAGGCGTCATTGCGCTGGTGGACTCACGCAGTGAGGTGTTATCACTGCGCTTTGCGCATTTAACGCTCACCCGTACCTTGGATGGCTGGCAAACGGATAAGCCGTTAGTGATCAGCCCAACCGAGCTGGCTCAGCGGTGGCTAGGGTTGGCAGGCACCCAAGTTGATGAAGCAACCTTACAGTCACTGCGCCCACAACTTACCGCTCCCCGTACGCTCGAGTTGACCCGGAGTCCAGACAAAGAGCCGATCCGTATTACTTATTATCAGCAGCCCCAATTTTGGTTGATGCAAAATGAGCAGGGGCAATGGCTGGCGGTGTCTGTTGATCGTCGGTATCTTTTCCCGCTAACTAAATCGTGATAATCCAGAGCCATCTCTATGCCAGAATTACCGGAAGTAGAAGTGAGCCGTTTAGGCATCATACCGTATGTCGAAGGGCAAACGGTGACCGATATTACCATTCGTCAGCCAAAGTTACGTTGGCCGATTCCCGATGCGCTACAACAACTTAAAGGGCAGGTGATCCGCCGGGTTACCCGTCGGGCCAAGTATCTGTTGTTAGAAACCGATGTCGGGGCGGCGATTATCCATTTGGGGATGTCAGGCAGTTTGCGGGTGCTACCGACGTCACTGGCGCCCGAGAAGCACGATCATGTCGATGTGACACTCAGTAATGGGCGCTTACTGCGTTATCATGATCCACGCCGCTTTGGCGCCTGGCTGTGGCAAGACGGTGAGACGCCCCATACCGTTTTGGGTAAATTGGGCCCCGAGCCATTAACCGATGCCTTCGACCCTGACTACCTGTTAGCCAAAGCAACAGGGAAAAAAATGGCGATGAAGAGCTTTATTATGGATAACGCGGTGGTGGTTGGGGTGGGCAATATTTACGCCAACGAATCGTTATTTTGTGCGGGGATTCACCCTAAGCGACCCGCGGGCAGTCTCACGGCGACTGAGGCGGCGTGCTTGGTGAACGAAATTAAAACCGTTCTCGCAGCCGCCATCACTCAAGGAGGAACCACGCTTAAAGATTTTACGCAAGCGGATGGTAAAGCCGGTTATTTCGCCCAAGCGCTGCGTGTTTATGGTAAATCCGGTCAGCCTTGTCCGGCTTGTGACGTTGTGCTTGAGCGTATCGTCATTGGACAGCGGGCAACGGTATTTTGCCCGCAATGCCAGCCTTTAGGATGAAGGCGTTGCCTGCAGCTTGTCTTTCAGAGCGTTGAGTACCTCGTGGTGCACAAATTCTCGCGTGTCTCCCCCGTGCAAAGCCACTTCTTTGACGAGTGTGGAAGAGATAAAAGAGTGTTCCTCCGACGGGGTTAAAAAGACACTCTCTAGCTCGGGCATTAAACGCCGGTTCATGTTGGCCAACTGAAACTCATACTCAAAGTCTGATACGGCACGCAAACCACGGACCAAAATGTTGGCTTGGTACTGTTTGGCAAAGTTGACCAGTAATCCTGAGAACCCAACCACGGAGACATTGGATAAGTGCGCGGTGACCGTTTGCGTCAGGGCGACGCGTTCATTCAGATCAAAAAGCGGTTGTTTGCTTGGACTGGCGGCAATGCCCACAATCACATCGTCAAACATTCGTGCCGCGCGCTCAATCAGATCCAAGTGACCGTTGGTGATCGGATCAAATGTGCCCGGGTAAATCACGCGGGTATGTTGTTTTTGTGTCAAAGCTGTCTCCCTTTTTATTAGGTCCGGAAATTTAGCTGTCATACTTATAATCCCGCGCCGCGCTATCCCATGTTATCCCTTGCTTAATTAACTTCGCAGGATTTCCACCATATATACTATGAGTGGAATCTAGTACACCACATACATTAGCATTAGATGCGATAATAGAGTGGCTTGGGATATAGCTGCCTTTTAAAATGTTACTTCGAGCACATAACCACACGGAATTTTCAGTTTTAATTGCTTTTGGTGGGTTTATTGGTAAGCCAATATTACCTTTTGAATAGATGTCGTGAAGATCACTATCTATAACTTGCACTCCCCAAGATATTAAATTGTAATCGCCGAAAGTTATTGATTTAGTACAGTATATTAAACTTTCCGCCGACAGATTGAACCTGTTTCCTAAATTTAACCTTCCCTCTTTGCATACGACTAACTTTCCGCCGTGACCCACTTTCGCGCGTCCAGAAAAAACGATCGTTCCCTCATTAAAAAAGATACTTCTACTTCTCTTTTTATCAAAAGCAGGTACATCACCAAACCCAATACGTATGCCACCCGTTTTTATTGTGTTGCTGATGATAACCGTGCCGGATATTTTTTTTAAGTAGGTGCGATGCGATATAATTACGGGTAGCTTTAATCCTTTAATACCAAAGTAGGATAAATTAAAAATCAAACTCTTGGGTAAAGATAGAATATAATCAATCGCCTTCATGAGCTAGCCTGCATAAGATATTGGAAAAATGAGAGTAGGTCAGACGCACTTTTCTGAGAAGATAAGTCCTTAATCATTTTAGCTTGTGCTAGGTTACCCATGGTTTGGCATTGTTCTGGACGTTTGTAGAGAAACTTAATTTTTTCACTGATGGCATAGGAATCTCGAGTCGGCACCACAAAGCCGCTCTGAGCCTCATCAATAAACTCCTTCGCGCCACCGGTGGTGGTAACAATGGATGGAATAGCCATTGCCATGGCTTCTACAAAAGTTTTTGGTAGCCCTTCTCCAGAAATAGAAGGTTGAACCTGTACATTGCTGGCCGCGATGAGTGCAGGCACATCATCACGATAGCCAAGAAAATGAATCCGCTCTACCATGCCACTGTCATTGGCTAATTGCTTATGTGCCTCGGTATCCATATTGCGACCAACCAGTAAGAGATGAAGACGGTTTAGCCTCTGAGTTGCTTGGCACTTTCGAGTAGGTAAGCGACCCCTTTACTAGGCCTAGCATTCGCGATGCAGATGACGCAAAAAGCATCTTCGGGAATATGTAAACGTTCACGACAGGCAGGCTTCGTTTGGTACCAAGCAATATCATGCCCTTTATAGACAGTGGTAACTTTATCTTTGATACGCCACACCCTGGTTTTTAAATCTTTTTCCACCGCGTTGGACACACAAGCGATACCATCGACTCTTGGATGTAAATGCGTCAGATACGCGGAAGGGTCGAGGCGATATACACCACCTACTGTCCCACGGTAGGTCACAAGTTTAATACTATCAAATCCGATACACGCGAACGCAGCATTTGCAATCGTTCTTGAGTTCATGGCATAGACGATATCGATTGGCTGCTTAGCAAATAATGCTCTGAGATATTTGATCGTTTTTAAGCAAATCTTCCTCTTTGGATAATGGTCGATAACCGTAATGTCATTGGCCTTGAATCGTTGAACATAGGCGGCATCTTCTTGCGTTAAAATAGTGACGTTATGACCCGCTTTTGCGAGGGCTATAAATATTTCTGCTTCTGGCCGTACACTATTCCAAGCGTCATTGTATGAGCTTAAGACCAAGATATTCATTTATCAGTACCTTATTTACCTGAAATGTCCGATAGGATGAGTTTGCTGTGTTGTACGCTGACGGTTATGATATATGACCTTGACCCCGTATCCAAACAGATAACCATGGCTACCAAGCAGCGAGATAAAGCGTGGCGCTAGAAATGATAATTCATCAGCAAGAAAATGAGTGCATCTGGTACGATCCTACCTTGGTGGTCGGGGAGCCGCGCCAGTATTTTGATATTCATTTTTGGCACCAACAGGCTGCCGTCACCGGCTCGGCCAAAGGGCGAGGGATAACCTTTTTTGTCCGTGGCCCGAAAATGGAGATGGCACTGCGGCATTATTATCGCGGCGGCCTGTTCGGCAAATTGGTGAAAGACCAATACTGGTTTACGGGCTGGGAGGAAACGCGCAGCGGTGCGGAGTTGCGCTTATTGGCTTATTTGCGAGAGAAAAAGCTCCCTGTACCGCGCCCCGTCGCTGCTCGTGCGGTAAAGACAGGCCGTACCTATCGTGCCGATATCTTGGTAGAAAAAGTCCCAGGAGCCCGTGACTTAGTGGCGATATTAAGCGAAAACAGCTTGCTAGCTCACGATTATCACGCCATTGGCCGCTTGGTGCGTCGTTTACATGATGCCAGCGTGTGCCATTCTGATCTGAATATCCATAATATTCTTCGTGATAGAAAAGGCAAACTGTGGCTGATTGATTTTGATAAGTGCCAACAGCGTGAAGGTGAGCAATGGAAAGAAGACAACTTAGCACGCTTGCATCGCTCTTTTAAAAAAGAAAAAGAGAAGCGCCAAATCCGCTGGCAGCCCGAGGATTGGGCTGCGGTCTTAAAAGGTTACAATCATATTCGAAAGTAGTCGCCACTCAGTGCGAGTGTCGAAGCCAAGGGGTGAGTGCTTGTAAGGTTCGCTCAACGGCGCCACGGTTTTCTTCGACCACCGCCAAACCGGCTTTTCCTGCTTGCGCTGCCAGTGGCGGTGCATTAAAGAAAGCGCCAATCTTTGCCGCGAGATCTTGGCTATCGTTACATACTTGCAGTGCGCCTGCGTCTATTAAAGCATCACCAATGACTTGGAAGTTATAGTAACTGGGTCCGGTTAATAAGGGTTTGCTGAGCGCAGCGGGCTCTAACAGGTTATGACCGCCAACTTTGGCGCCTAAAAAACTCCCTGCCATGACAACCACATCTGCACTGGCGAGGTACATCATCATCTCACCCATGGTATCGCCAAGGTACACTTGCGTGCTCGTGGTAAGCGTCTCGCCCTGAGTATGTCTTTGTATACTGAGGCCCTGAGCCGCGACTTGTTGCGAGACATCATCAAAGCGCTCAGGGTGGCGAGGGACCATAATCAATAAAGCATCCGGATAATCACGTAGCAAAATACTGTGGGCGGCTAACATGATGGCATCTTCGCCTGCATGGGTGCTGGCCGCTATCCAGCAAGGGCGTTCACCGCGAGCGTCACGAAGCGCAGCGCCTAAATCAGGATTTACCGCCTTGATATCAAACTTCACCGACCCAACTGCGCTTAGTTTTTCTGCGGGGACCCCCAGTGCGGCAAAACGTGCTTTATCAGTGGTATGCTGACACAGTATGAGATCGATATGCTGACTCATGGCACGAAAGAGCGGCGCAATTTTTTGATAATGGTGACATGCCTTTTCAGAAAGCCTCGCATTAATGATCGTAATGGGAACACCGGCACGACCGACATGATGCAAAGTATTGGGCCAAAGCTCGGTCTCCATGATCACGCATAGCCTTGGAGAGACTGCACGTAAAAAACCACGAATCGCAAACGGAAAATCAACCGGCATATAGCGATGGTTCACACCTTTGATGCGCATTGCCTGCTCGGCCCCAGTGGCTGTGGTGGTGGTGATGAGGATAGGAACATCGGGATAAGCTTGTTGCAGTGCACTGATCACCGGGTTGGCGGCGAGGACCTCCCCCACGGAAACCGCATGCAACCAAATCGGCGCCCCCTCAACGTTGGGTGTGCGACCAAAGTGCTCTTGCCAGCGCTCCCCTACCGCCGGCTTACCGGGCCGTTTACGATAAAGCCCGACAAGCAAAAAAGGGGCAGCAAGCGTGAGTAATAATGTGTATAACCAGCGCACAGGGAAACTCCTATGGACGTTTGGGTGCGATAAATAGTGGCATACTCTCCAATCGAGCTCCAGGGTCTAATACTTATCAGACACTCGTCATACAATCTAGGATCCGTCTTTTATCGTTTGGTATAGAGATTGATAGGTTAGGACGGTTTGATTGATATCACAGGCTTTAGCTTGTTCGAGACTACCGACAATAAGGCGGTTTCTAAGAGTCGTATCATTGGCTATATCTTTGATAGAGCTCGCTAGTGAATCAGCGTCTCCCACTTCGATAAGCCGTCCAGATACACTATGTGTGATGATATCAGGGATCCCGCCAGCACGCGTTGCAACAACAGGGAGCCCGGCTGCCATTGCTTCTAAAATGACCGAGCCTAAGCCCTCAGAGTAGGAAGGGTGGACGAGTAAATCGGCCGCTGCGAACCAATCGCCCATATTCGTTTGTTTGCCAGCAAAGTGAACGTTGCTGAGCCCTTTCGCTTGAAGCGCTAACGCTTCACGTTCTTTACCATCACCAAGTAAACAAAACTGGATGTTGGGCGATGTGTTAGCAAGTAAGCGTGCCGCTTCTATCGTGACATCAAAGCCTTTATGCGCATACATATTGGCGGCATGAATCACTAAGAACTTCCCATGAAATTGCGCTTTGATTTTCTCAACCTTATCTTGCGATACAGGGTAGATGACAGGAGAGCTAGGAATTTTGACTAACTTGGCATCAGGGTAACGTTTTTCTAGTTGATGGATAATCTCCGAACTCAAACCGACCAGGGCACTCGCTTTGCGGTATGCAAGTTGAGATAACCACTTTTTCTTTAAAGGGTTATCAATGCGGCGTGTCACGATATAAGGCACATTATGTAATAAGCGCTGGAGCAATGCCCAATAAATCGCTCGGCCTTCGTGGACATGGACCAGATCACATGTTGCGGTGATTGAGCGCCCATGTTGCCGGGTATAATGCTTACAAAGCACTAATTGGCATTGTTCTAACGCGCGAATTTTATCAGCGAGCGGGCTTTTGGGGTTCACCACTACGGTGAGTCGATAACCCATTGCGAGCTGTTGTTTAATCAGTGTGAGCGTTTGTCGCTCACCGCCGCTAAAACCAGAAGCGAGATTAACGTGGCAAATGTGCATCTTAACGTTGTTTTTTAACATAGTCTCTTAGCCATAAGTCGGCATAACGCGTAAAAACGACGTTGGCGCTGAGAAGTGCGAGGATAAAGCCATGTCGACCATCTAAAAATCCTTTTTTCAAGAAATACATCTTAATAAATCTAAAAAGAGCATGCCCTAAAGCTTTGGAGACACTTGAGCTCTTCTTGCCCTCGCGCTGATCGCTCCATAATTTTATATATTGGTTGGTTTTAGCGGTATATTCATAGAGGTAATTAAACGTGTTATGCAGTAGAACACCATTTAAATAAATTTTCTTATGTGTATTAGGAACAACAACATGTTCATGCACGAGAGAGTCAGAATAATGAGTTTCTGATGTTTTATAAAGTCGGCAAATCCAATCTGGGTGCCAACCAGAGTGCTTGATTTCTTTCCCAAAGGCGTTAGAAAGCTATTTATGTAATAGACACAGTTAGGTTGGTGGTCATTGATAACGCCTAAGATGTTTTTCTTTAATTCAGGTGTGACTCTTTCATCTGCGTCTAGCCAAAACACAAAGCCACTTTCTACATATGATTGAGCGCGCTGGCGTTGTTTTCCAAATCCACGCCAGTCTGAAGCTACGTAGACTTTATCCGTATACTGTTTAGCTATTTCAGTTGTGTTATCTGAGCTTCCCGCATCCAGTACAACGATTTCATCCACCCAATTGCATACAGACTGCAAACATAGGTCAATATTATGCGCCTCGTTTTTAACGATAAGTGCAACGGCAACGGTTGAATTCCTTTCACTCATGACGCTTTATCCATCTTTATTAAAGAAATAACGCGGCTAGGGTCCAAATCCTTTAAACACTTCAAATGCCCAAGTGGACATTCGCGTTGAAAGCAGGGGCGACATTCAATATCTGTATGCACAATGTCGACCTTACTGGTTAAAGGCGGCGTGTAATCGGGGGACGTTGAGCCATAAATGGCAATGACCTGGCAGTTGACTGCCGCGGCGATGTGCATCAAGCCGGAGTCATTACTGACGACGGTTTGGCAAGCGCCTAATAGATCAACAGCCTCAATTAAATTGGTTTTACCCGCTAACACATGAATATTCGGTGCGTTGTCGGCAAGGGCGGCAATTTTTTCACAGGTGTCGATATCTTTGGCTGAGCCAAACAGCCAAACTTGAAACTCCTTAGCATGCATCTGGCGAGCGACCTCGGCATAGTGTTGCTCAGGCCACTTTTTGGCTGGGCCGAACTCGGCACCCGGGCAAAGACCCACGATGGGTCTATCTTGGTTTAAGCCCAGCTTAGTGATCACAGCCGCTTGTGCGTCAGGATCAATGGTTAATTCAGGTTTTGGTAGGCCTTCAAGGCCACCGAGTGAGACCGAACTTTGCATCGTGGCGCGTGGGTGTGCCAGGGCAACATAGCGCTCAACCATATATTGAAACGCTTTTTTATTGGGACGCAGGTCGTTGAGCAAACCATAACGCATTTCACCTTTCCAACCGGTACGTGTTGGGATCCCAGCAAACCAAGGGATCAGCGCCGATTTGGCCGAATTAGGCAATACATAGGCATGGTCATAGCCATGTTTTGCTAAGCGTTTACCTAATTGGTAGCGGTTACCGAGTGCAAATTCTCCATGACCCAGTGGCATGTCGATACTGCGATTAACTTCTGGCATACGCGCCAAAATAGGGGCGCACCATCCAGGCGCCATCACGTCAATGGTGGCGTCAGGGTGTTGTTGTTTGATGGCTTTATACAGTGATTGCGACATCACCATATCGCCGACCCAAGACGGGCCAATGACGAGTACTCGTGTCATGATGCCCGTTTCCTTTTTGCCTCTTGGTAGATATTACGGCCGTCTTCGCGTGTGCGGAGCAGTTTTAGGATCCACATGTATTGGTCGTATTGACCCTCGAGCATGGTTTCGATATGTTGGTTCATCATGTGGGCGTCCGTTTTGTTATCACCGGTTGGAAACTCGCTAAATGCTGGATGGATGGTAATGATAAACCGGCCGGTTTTGGCATCAAAGCCAGATAGCACAGGCACGATATGCGAACGCGTGACTTTGCTCAACTTGCCGAGACTTGGCAGTGTCGCCTTAGTTGTTGAGAAAAAAGGAACAAACTCACTGCTCTCATCACGCATATCTTCATCGGGCAGGTAATAGCCAAGAAGCCTCGTTTAACCGCACGAATAAAAGGTTTAATCCCTGCTTCTCGTTCGTAGCAGTTACCACCATATTGTACTCGTTGGCGGTGCATCAGCCAGTCGAGGAGACCGTTTTTTTGTCGTTTTGAGAAGGCAGCGACAGGTAAGCCCTGTGAGGCAAATAAAATCGCCGCCGCATCAATCGCCCAGGTATGGGGGACAAACAAGATCACCGGCTCACCATGATCGGTGTGGCGGCTAATATGCTCCATGCCAATGACATCACAGTGCTGTTGAAACCACTGACGACCACGTAACGTAATCAGTGGAAAACTGAGTAAAAACGCTCCTGCGGTGGTTAGCGTCTCGATCAAGATCGCTTCGCGTGCTTGCTTTGATTGCTTCTGGAAAGCAGGCTTCAAGGTTGAAGCCATGCATTCAAAATCGTGCCTTTTTTCTTTTTCACCAGCTTGCGTGCTACCCATTGGGCAAAGCGATACTTTGCTCGCGCAGGCACCAACAAACAGATTGGCAAGGCAGCCAATAACATCAGCCAGGTGCCCCAATATTTCGGTGCGAGGAAGGCACGCGAAAATTCGGGGTTATAGGCATTTGGATCGTAATCGGGTCGCTGTTTTGTCATTATTCGATTTTCTCATACGCCAAGCGTCACGGCTTGGCGTAAACATCATTATATTAGCGATTGATTTCAGCCAGATAGGCGGCAACACCTTCAGCCACAGTCTTAAAGGAAGCGGTATATCCGGCTTCACGAACCTTGGTCAAATCGGCCTGCGTGTAAGCTTGATAGCGGCCTTTTAAGTGATCGGGGAACGGCACCTCTTCAATTTCCCCTTGACCGTGAAACGCGATGACGGCGTTGGCGACGGCGCTAAACGGTTCGGCACGGCCAGTACCACAGTTAAAAATGCCGGAGATTTGTTGCTGCCAGAACCAGATATTCATTTGACACACGTCGCCAACATAGACGAAATCACGCTTAAATGTGTCACTGCCTTCAAACAGCTTCGGGTTTTCACCGTTTAAGATTTGCTGGTTCAGGTGGTAAGCAACGGACGCCATGCTGCCTTTGTGCTGCTCACGAGGGCCGTAAACGTTGAAGTAACGAAAACCGGTGATCGGTGGCAGTGTTTCACCGTGCGCCTTGGCATCGTCTTGCACGCGACGGACATAATTATCAAACTGCTGCTTCGAGTAGCCGTAAACATTCAGCGCGCTTTCATACTCTGGCGCTTCAATGAAGTCTCTGTCGCGGCCGCCATAAGTAGCCGCTGACGAGGCGTATAAAAACGGAATGTCACGGTCAATGCAGTAATGCAATAGCTCTTTAGAATATTCATAGTTATTGAGCATCATGTACTTGCCGTCCCACTCGGTGGTCGCTGAGCAAGCACCTTGGTGGAAAATCGCTTCGATAGGCCCGAAGTTCTCACTGGCCATGATTTGGGTAAGAAAGTCTTCCTTATCCATATAATCAGCAATATCCAAATCAACCAGGTTAACGAATTTGGTGCCGTCTTTAAGGTTATCGACGACAACGATGTCACGATAGCCTTGCTCGTTAAGTGCTTTTACTAAGTTGCTACCGATCATGCCGGCACCACCAGTCACAAAAATCATATCGTTACCTAATTCATCGTTGCAGGCGACAGACGCCGTCGCCATTATTGTTGACTGTGATAGTATGGTTACGCATCAACCGGGCAGAGGACTGAACCATACATGAAAACCCAAGACCGAATTATCCATGCTGCACTGGCTTTATTCAATCAACACGGTGAGCCAAATATTACCACGAATCATATTGCGGCTGATCTTGGGATAAGCCCGGGAAACCTTTATTACCACTTTCGTAATAAAGAGGCGATTATACACAGCATTTTTGATCAATACGCGCAAGATCTCGCCCTTGCTTTTGATCCTAGTCAGCCTCAAGAAGATACCCAAGCGCTGTTGCAACATTATCTCGATGCAACGTTCAGTTTGATGTGGCGCTACCGCTTTTTTTACGCCAATCTGCCCGATATTCTGCGTCGCGATGAAGCGCTACAGCATAAGTACCTCGATGCACAACAACAGCTTCAAACCAACCTGATGACTATTTTGCAGCATTACAGCCATGCGGGGTGGTTGAATCTGAGTGAGAGTGGGTTGGCTGCCGTGGGCGAAACCCTGAAGCAGGTCGCGTCAAGCTGGATTTTCTACCAAAGTGCGCAAGCGCCACAAACACATATTCATGCCGGTGTGATCTACAAAGGCGTTTTACAGATGTTGGCGTTGCTACATCCGCTGACTTCCTCGCAAGGGCAAACCGCTATCGCTTCATTAATGGACCACTATCAGCAGCAATTGGTTCGCCAAGATATACGCGCACTGGATACCTTAAACTAACCGGTCCAACGTCGTTTATTGTGTTTTGCGCGATATTCCGCCAGCCTAAGGCGGAATACACGATATGAATCACTGTCTCGTGCGGGTTATTGGCACAAACCTAATGAACGTGCCATGATAGCAGCCAATCATTCGCCGTACAGAAACTGTGCGGCGGCCTTCCAAAAGTAATCATCACCAGCATGGAGATTGCGATGACGGCTGCCTTCTATCAGCAAATGCGTCATCAGCTTGAGCAAGTAAAAGCTGATGGCTTGTACAAAAGTGAACGCCTTATTACTTCCCCGCAATCGGCCAGTGTGGCCGTTAATCATGAGCAACAGGTGCTCAATTTCTGCGCGAATAACTATCTAGGATTAGCCAATCATCCTGCTTTGATTGAGGCTGCCAAAGCAGGGATGGATGAGCACGGCTTTGGCATGGCGTCAGTGCGCTTTATCTGTGGCACGCAAGACGCCCATAAAACCCTTGAGGCCAAGCTATCTGACTTTTTGGGCATGGAAGATACGATTTTGTATTCGTCATGCTTTGATGCGAATACCGGCTTATTTGAAACTATCCTGGGGCCTGATGATGCCATTGTCTCAGATGCGTTGAACCATGCTTCGATCATTGATGGGGTGCGCTTGTGTAAAGCGAAGCGGTTCCGTTACGCCAACAACGATATGGACGAGCTGGAAGCGCAACTTAAAGCCGCGAAAGCAGCCAATGTGGCGAATATCTTGATTGTCACCGACGGCGTTTTCTCGATGGATGGCGTGGTCGCTAACTTGCCCGCGGTGTGCGATCTGGCTGAGCAGTATGGCGCGCTGGTGATGGTGGATGACTCCCATGCTGTGGGCTTTATGGGCGATCATGGCCGTGGTACCCACGAATACCACCAAGTCATGGACCGCGTTGATATCATCACTGGGACCTTGGGTAAAGCCATGGGGGGAGCCTCGGGTGGCTATACATCGGGTAAAAAAGAAGTGATCGATTGGTTGCGTCAACGTTCACGCCCTTATCTGTTCTCGAATTCACTGGCACCGGCGATTGTGTCGGCCTCTATTCGCGTGCTCGATATGCTGGCGGAAAGTGACCATTTGCGCGCACAGCTATGGGATAACAGCGCACATTTCCGAGCTCGCATGACTGAGGCAGGTTTCACGCTAGCAGGCGCGGATCATGCCATTATTCCGGTGATGCTGGGAGATGCCAAAGTCGCGAGTGAGTTTGCCGAACGTATGATGCAAGAAGGCGTCTATGTAGTGGGCTTCTCTTATCCGGTGATACCGAAAGGGCAAGCACGTATTCGCACTCAAATGTCAGCCGCACACACGCGTGAGCAACTGGACCGCGCGATTGATGCTTTCATCAAAGTCGGTAAAGAAATGCAACTGATTGGGTAATCGTATGACACAAACAAGCATGAAAGCCCTGGCGAAGCTAAAAGCCGAGCCCGGTATTTGGATGACGGAGGCGGCGCTGCCTGAGCTTGGGCATAACGATCTACTGATCAAAATCCGCAAAACCGCCATCTGCGGTACCGACGTTCATATTTACAAGTGGGATGAGTGGTCGCAAAACACCATTCCGGTTCCCATGGTAGTCGGTCACGAATATGTGGGTGAAGTGGTTGGGATTGGACAAGAAGTCAAAGGCTTCGCCATCGGTGATCGCGTCTCCGGAGAAGGCCACATTACTTGTGGTCACTGCCGCAATTGCCGCGGCGGACGCACCCACCTTTGCCGGAATACCGAAGGGGTCGGGGTCAATCGTCCTGGCGCATTTGCGGAATATTTAGTGATCCCAGCGTTTAATGCCTTCAAAATTCCAGCGGAAATTTCGGACGATTTAGCCTCGATCTTTGACCCATTTGGCAATGCGGTGCACACCGCGTTATCGTTTGATCTGGTCGGCGAAGACGTGCTAATCACAGGTGCCGGCCCGATTGGTATTATGGCTGCGGCGGTTGCGCGTCATGTGGGCGCAAGACATGTGGTGATCACTGATGTGAATGAGTACCGCCTACAACTTGCTCGGGATATGGGAGTGACTCGGGCGGTAAACGTCGCCGAGACCTCGATAGAATCGGTGATGGCTGAGCTTGGAATGACGGAAGGCTTTGACGTTGGCATGGAAATGTCGGGCGTCCCTGCCGCTTTTAATAGCATGTTGTCGGCCATGAACCATGGCGGCAATATTGCCTTGCTCGGGATCCCACCGAGCGATATGGGCATTGATTGGAACCAAGTGATCTTTAAAGGCTTGGTGATCAAAGGCATCTATGGTCGCGAAATGTTCGAGACTTGGTACAAGATGGCCTCCTTGATTCAATCAGGGTTGGATTTAACCCCCATCATTACCCATCATTACCACGTGGATGACTTTCAAGAAGGCTTTGAGATGATGTGCTCAGGGCAGTCTGGTAAGGTGATCCTCGACTGGCAGGGCTAATGTAAGAGGCCTATAACGCCATATGACCGGGTGATTGAAGGCTCACCAGGTGCTTGGCAATATTGACAGCGCTCACCCATGGGGTGGGCGTTTTTAATCCAACCAAGGAACTGGGTTAGTGGTATTGCCTTTACGACGAATCTCGAAATATAGCGATGGTGTTGATTGTCCGCCACTGTCGCCAACTAAGGCAATCGGTTCGCCGGCGGTCACTGTGTCGCCGACGTCTTTGAGTAATGCTTGATTATAGCCGTACAAGCTCATATCCCCCTTGCCATGATCGACGGCAATCAATAGCCCGTAGCCACGTAGCCAACTGGATAGCACCACTTTTCCTGCATGCGCCGCTTTCACTTCCGTGCCACGCTTGGCATCAATCACGATGCCATTCCAAGTCACTTCGCCGGATTGGCGCTCGCCAAAGCGGTGAAGGAGTTTACCTTGGGCGGGCCAAGTGAGTTTTCCTTTGGCGTCACTAATGCCTGCCATATTGACCTGCGCGCGTCGTGCCGCCTCGGCGATTTGTTCTTGCAAGCGCTGCTTATTAGCTTTGAGCTCGGCTAAATATGCGCTGTCACTGGCAATCTTGGCACGAATTTGTTTCGCCGTTTGGCTTTGTGCGTTTTGCTCAGTCTCAAGCTCACGCTTTTTATCGGTTAACTCTGCCACGAGCTGCGTTTGCTTATCCCGCTGCTGTTTGAGCTGGTGAGCGGTGAGCTGATAATCGGTACGGGTAGCGGCGAGTGACTCAATCGTTTGCTGCATTGTGCCTGCAACGATTTCGGCATAGCGCGTTAACCGGTCAAGGGTGGCTGGTGATTCTTGGCTGAGCAGTCGTTTGAGTTGATCGTGTTTGCCTTGACGATATTGCGCATCGATAAGCTCGCCCAGTTGGGCTTGTTGGGCGATCATTTCCTGCTTTAATCGCGCTTGTTGGCGCGTAAGCTGGGTAATGTCGGTATCTGTTTCTTGCAGGCTAGCTTGCGCTTGGCGGATGCGCCTGGACAAGGTGTCAATCCGTTTAGATTGCGCTTTTAAGTCGCGCTGAAGTGCATTGAGTTTTTTATTGTGCGCGGCCAGCTGTGATTGTTGGCGGGCAATCTCATCGCTCACGCCCTCAAGTTGTGAGTTAGCGTGCACAGACCCTGTGAATAGACACAGAAAAACGCCAGTGCATAATGCACTGGCGCGGAGGGTTTGACCTAGGCGTGTTCGTTTCTCCCGCATGGGGAGATTATTTCAGATCGAACAGAGGCTTGCCAGTCATCTCTTCAGGAATCGGCATATCGGACAATGCCAACATGGTCGGTGCCAGATCAGACAGCTTACCGCCTTCTTTCAAGGTCACTGGTTTGCTACCGACATACATCAGTGGGACTGGCAAGTTGGTGTGTGCGGTATATGCACCGCCCGTTTCCTCGTTAACCATCATTTCAGCGTTACCGTGGTCGGCGGTGATCAGCATTTGACCGTCCACTTCTTTAATCGCTTCTAGCACGCGACCGATACAGCCATCGACAGCTTCACACGCTTGGACAGCAGCCTCGTAGACGCCCGTATGACCGACCATATCACCGTTCGGGTAGTTACAGATGATCATATCGAACTTGCCGGACTTAATCGCATCAACCAGTTTATCCGTTAGCTCTTCAGAGCTCATTTCGGGTTGTAGATCGTACGTGGCCACTTTGGGTGACGCCACCAAAGAGCGCTCTTCGCCTTCAAATACGGTTTCCATACCACCGTTGAAGAAGAAAGTGACGTGCGCGTATTTCTCAGTTTCTGAAATACGTAGCTGGGTTTTACCGGTTTTCGATAGCCACTCACCCAAGGTGTTTGACAGGCTTGTCGGTGGGAAAGCCACCGTCGTATCGATATCGGCTGCGTATTCGGTCAGCATGACAAAGTCGGACAGTTCGGCATACTTCTTACGCGCAAACCCATCAAACTCAGGCATAAAGGCACGAGTCATTTCGCGCGCCCGGTCGGCACGGAAATTCATGAAAATGACTGCGTCGCCGTCGTTGATGGTCGCTTTGTTGTCACCCTCACGGAAGATTTCCGTTGGGGCGACAAACTCGTCATTTTCTTCACGCGCATACGCCGCTTCGAGGCCTTCAACCGCGCTCGTTGCGCTATGCTCGCCTTGCGCCAAGGTCAACAAATCGTAAGCTCGCTCTACACGATCCCAGTTGTTGTCGCGGTCCATCGCGTAGTAGCGACCCACCAGTGAGGCCGTACGTCCTTTGCCTAGCTTGGCAAAAAGGGCGTCAAAACGCTCAAGTGAGGCTTTTGCGCTACGTGGTGGCGTATCACGACCATCCAAGAAGGCGTGCAGATAGATTTGATCCGCACCACGCTCAGCGGCCAACTCAACCATGGCCGCAATGTGGTCTTCATGGCTATGAACGCCACCTGGTGACATCAGACCCATGATATGAACGGCTTTGCCTTTATCCACGGCTTTATCGACCGCGGCAGTGAGTGCGGGGGTCTGGTTAAAGTCGCCATCGGCGATGGATTTGGTGATACGGGTGAGTTCTTGATACACCACGCGGCCAGCACCGATATTCACGTGACCGACTTCTGAGTTACCCATTTGCCCATCAGGCAGGCCAACGTCAAAACCGGATGCTGAAATCAAGGTGCTATTGTCGGCCATCAGGCTGTCGATAATCGGCGTGTTAGCATTGGTGATGGCATTATCGCTTTGTGGGTCACGATAGCCCCAGCCATCGAGAATCACCAGTGCAAGTGGTTTTTTCGCAGACATATTACGTCCTCTTAATTCAAGCTAAAGACTGACATTGGATGCCACTGACATTGAATGTCATGGAGCAGCCACTGAGGCTTGATGCCAGATTTGAGGCTAGCATCAGGCCTCAGTGGTGCAGTGTGCGTAATTTTACAACATTTTACGCAAGGATACGTAGGCTAAGATCAATTATTCCAGCTGATAAGTTAACCAGCAAGGGTTGCATGGCTTGCCTTCTACCCTTGACTCCCCTCATTATGGCGAAGATTGTCGGTATACGCGAATGGCTTCACTCGATGTCTGCGATTGATGAAACCTTCTTTCTTTTTAACATATTGAGGGGAACGAAAATTTATCATTCGATCACCGTGAGTGAGCAAGCGCGCGATTTCGTCTTGGTAGGCTGTAAAACCCTGACGAGCAGGTTATACTCGACACCATTTTCACCCCTTGATGGACTCTCGCCTCGCGGGACAAACAAGCAGTATAGAGCAAAGGTTATGCAGGAATATATCGATTTTGTCTCCAACAACATGATTCTGACGCTGGTCTGGGTTGGCTTAGCTGCCACCTTGTTGATGTCGCTGATCAAACAGAAAACCGCCGCTTACAAAGTGGTGGCTCCGAACGATGCCGCGATCCTGAACAACCGTGAAAATGGGGTGTTTGTGGATATTCGCAGTCATGACGAGTTTCGAGCGGGCCATATCACGGGCGCAATCAATGTATTGCCCAGTGAAATTAAATCGCACTCATTTGGCGAACTTGAAAAACATAAAACTGACCCCATCATCGTAGTATGCAAGACCGGTCAAACCGCGGCTGACAGTGCGAATCAACTCGCCAAAGCGGGTTTTGAGTCTGTGTATGTGCTCAAAGATGGCTTGACCTCGTGGAACGATGCCAAAATGCCACTGGTCCGCGCCAAAAGCGGTAAAGGCAAAAGCAAAAAGAAAAAGTGATCCCTCACTCAAATCTCGAGCGACTGCATGACGCAGTGGCTCGCATTTTTTAATGTGCCCGGCACATAAGCAACTAGTTAGAAAGGACGAACCACCATGGCTGAAGCAGAAAACAACCAACAAGCCGAGCAAAACTTTGCTATCCAACGCGTTTTTCTTAAAGACGTGTCTTTTGAGGCGCCAAATTCACCTGACGTTTTTCAGCAAGACTGGGCACCTGACGTTAACTTAGATTTAGACACGCAAAGCCGCGAGCTGGGTGAAGGCATTTACGAGGTTGTTCTGCGTCTAACCGTGACCGTGAAAAACCAAGAGAGCAGTGCGTTCTTGTGCGAAGTACAACAAGGCGGCATCTTCTCGGTTACCGGCATGGATGCGCCGCAATTAGCGCATTGCCTCGGCGCTTTTTGCCCGAATATTCTTTTCCCTTACGCGCGTGAGACGATTTCTAGCTTGGTCGTTAAAGGGACGTTCCCACAGCTTAACCTTGCACCGGTAAACTTTGATGCCTTGTTCATGAACTACCTGCAACAGCAGGCGGACGCGAAATCTGGCGAAGAAGAAGACGCGCAAGCCTAAGGGGTCATTATGACAGATCTTGCTCCCACTCAAGACGCCGCGATTGTTGTATTGGGCGCTGGTTCGTACGGCACTGCCTTAGCGATCTCACTGGCGAGAAATGGTGCCAACGTTGTGTTATGGGGGCACGATCCACGTCATCTTGCGCAGTTGGAAATTGACCGTGCTAACCAGGCTTTTTTACCAGGCGTCGCTTTTCCAGACTCGCTGGTGCTTTGTGCCGATTTGTCCGTGGCGGTGAATGCCAGTCGTGATTTATTGGTGGTGGTGCCCAGCCACGTCTTTGGTCAAGTGCTCGGCCAAATCCGGCCCTACTTACGCGCGGATTCTCGCGTTTGCTGGGCCACAAAAGGGCTAGAACCGGAAACCGGACGCCTGTTGCAAGAAGTCGCGCGTGAACAACTGGGTGATTCGCGCTCGCTGGCGGTACTCTCGGGTCCCACTTTCGCTAAAGAGCTGGCGGCTGGCATGCCGACGGCGATTTCTGTTTCCTCGCCTGACCCTGAGTTTGTGCGTGATTTGCAAGAGACGATTCATTGCCAGCAGAGTTTCCGCGTTTACGGCAATCATGATTTTATCGGCATGCAATTAGGTGGCGCGGTAAAAAACGTGATTGCGATTGGGGCTGGGATTTCTGATGGTATCGGGTTTGGCGCCAATGCGCGCACGGCTCTAATTACGCGTGGCTTGGCGGAAATGACGCGCTTAGGTGAAGCGCTAGGCGCATCGCGAGAGACCTTTATGGGCATGGCCGGTTTAGGTGATCTGGTTTTAACCTGCACCGATAATCAATCGCGTAATCGCCGCTTTGGGCTGGCGCTTGGCCAAGGTGAAGGCGTGCAAGCGGCGCAGGATAATATCGGTCAAGTGGTTGAGGGCTTTCGCAACACCAAAGAGGTGTGGGCCCTGGCGCAGCGCGCTGGGGTTGAAATGCCGATTGTGGAGCAAATTTATCAAGTTTTATATCAGGGTAAATTGGCGCATCACGCTGCTCGAGACTTGCTGGCCCGCGATAAAAAATCCGAATAACGGCAACGTGTATCAGCATATAAATAGGCGCGCGGGGTGAGAACCGCGCGTTTTTTTTATACACTGGCACGGTAGGGGAACGTCCCAGTTGCCGGTGATTTTTGATAAGGATGAAGGCAGTGAATCAGGCTAAAAAAGAATGCCAACAGAACCGTGTGTGGCAAGCGGTAAAAACAGAAGCACGCGAACACTCAGAGCGCGAGCCCATGTTGGCCAGCTTTTACCATGCCACAATTATCAAGCACGATAATCTCGCCAGTGCCCTGAGCTATATTTTGGCCAATAAATTGTCGACGCCGTCGATGCCGTCGATGGCGGTGCGAGAAGTGATTGAAGAAGTGTATGCCAATGATGCGTCGGTGGCTGAATCGGCTGCCTGCGATATTTGTGCCACGGTAGAGCGGGATCCTGCGGTGGAACTGTACTCCACGCCCTTACTGTACCTAAAAGGATTTCATGCCTTGCAAGGCTTCCGTGTGGCAAATTGGCTGTGGCACCAAGGTCGCAAAGAGTTAGCGACGTACCTACAAAACCAAATTTCAGTGACCAGTCAGGTGGATGTTCATCCGGCGGCCACTATCGGACGTGGGATCATGTTTGACCACGCCACGGGGATCGTGATCGGTGAGACGGCGGTGATCGAAGATAATGTTTCTATTTTGCAAGATGTTACTCTCGGCGGAACCGGAAAAGAAGGCGGTGATCGCCATCCGAAAATTCGGACCGGTGTGATGATCGGCGCCGGTGCGAAAATCCTTGGCAATATCGATATTGGCGAGGGCGCGAAAATTGGATCATGCTCTGTGGTGCTCAACCCTGTACCGCCGCACACCACGGTGGCGGGCGTGCCGGCTAAAATCGTTGGGCGCCCGAGTTCACACATGCCCTCACTGGATATGGTTCAAGAGTTTAACGGCTCACACAAAACGTTTATCTCTGGGGACGGCATATAACTGCTTTGACGCCAATCCACAAAAAAACGGAACCGCACGGTTCCGTTTTTTGATCGCCATGCGCTAATCAGCGCAATATCGCGAGCGGCTTAGAACAGTTTTTCTGCCACTTCGTAAAGATCATCACGGAATGGGCGCTTCATGTTTTCAATGGCATCAATGATGTCATGGTGAACCATTTTGTCATTTTGAATCCCGACACAGCGACCGCCTTCGCCGTTTTGCAGCAGGTCGACCGCATAGGCACCCATGCGCGAAGCAAGGATACGGTCAAATGCGCCTGGCTGACCGCCACGCTGAATGTGGCCCAAAATGGTCGCACGTGTTTCGCGGCCAGTTTCGGTTTCGATGAACTTCGCCAGTTCATTAGCATCGGTCATTAGCTCTGTAATCGCGATGATCGCGTGCTTTTTACCCTTGTAAATGCCTTCTTTCACTTTGGCAAGCAGCTTGTCTTTATCAAGACCAATTTCCGGTGTGATGATGTATTCACAGCCGCCAGCGATCGACGCCATTAAGGTCAAGTCACCACAGTGGCGCCCCATGACTTCGACAATAGAGATCCGCTGATGCGACGAGGAGGTGTCACGCAAACGGTCGATAGCGTCGATCACTGTGTTCATCGCGGTCATATAGCCAATGGTATAATCGGTACCGGCGACGTCGTTATCAATGGTGCCTGGCAGGCCAATACAAGGATAGCCCATCTCAGTCAGTTTTTTCGCGCCCATGAACGACCCGTCACCACCGATAACCACCAGTGCATCAATGCCGTGCATTTTTAGATTTTGAATGGCTTGCTCACGTACTTTTTCGTCAGCAAACTCGGGGAAGCGAGCTGAACCTAAAAAGGTTCCGCCGCGGTTAATCACGTCAGATACGCTTGTTCGGTTTAGGCGTTCGATACGGTTTTGATGCAAGCCAAGAAACCCGTCATAAATACCGTAAACTTCTAATCCTTCGCTCAATGCGCTGCGAACCACACCGCGAATCGCTGCGTTCATACCTGGCGCATCACCGCCACTGGTCAAAACACCAATTTTTCTAACCATGGTTACCCTCTGACTGTTCGTCACTTATTTCGTGCCGATTGCGGAAATGGCAACCTGCTTGCCCCAGTGAACCCGCAATGACGCTTGCTTAAACTGTAATTTTCCTACTTCTGTAATAGTATTACAATTACTGTAGAAAAAAAGTTGATACATGTCAGCCCGATGAGCTTTTGTTCAGCCTCTCATCAAGGCTTTTGTTTTCCTTGCCACCACCTGTTTCCCTTGCCACCACCGATTTTGGGTCTTGATGAATCATGACATCTGCACCGGGAAAGGCGACCAGCAGCCTATCTTCTACGGCATCTGCAAGGGTATGTGCATCCACTAAGGGTAGCTCGTCATCAAGCTCTATGTGTAGTTGGATAAATTTTGTCATACCGGCTTGGCGCGTACGCAGTTGGTGAATACCATGAACGCCGACGACAGAACTGGAAAGTACCGCGATTTTCTCTTGCTCTTCAAGCGGTAACTGCCGATCAAGCAGTGATTGGACCGCCTCGTACGCCATTTTGACAGCTTGAGATAGGATAAAAACACTGATGCCGATGGCAAACCAAGCGTCAGCTTGCGTCCAGCCGTACCAACTCAATGCCAAGGCGACGATGATCGCAATATTCATTAATAAATCGGATTGATAGTGAAGTGCATCGGCAGCAATGGCTGGGCTGGCCGTTTTGCGAATCACCCATTTTTGGAATAAGACTAACCCTAGCGTAATCACGGTGGCACCTGCACTGACAGCAACGCCAAGCTCTGGCGATGCAATCGGCACTGGCTTGAACAAACGTTCAAGGCCACTGAGGAGCAAGAAAGAGGCTGATCCGACGATAAAGGTGGATTGCGCGAGTGCGGCGAGGGATTCGGCTTTGCCGTGCCCGAAACTATGTTCACTATCAGCAGGTTGAACGGCGTACCGCACCACAATTAAATTGGTCAACGAGGCCAGTAGATCGAGCAGTGAATCGACAAATGAGGCCAGCACACTGACCGATCCTGTTAGCCACCATGCAATCAATTTGGCCAGAAGTAAGGTGGTCGCTACCGCGGTGGCTGCCCACGCGGCGGCCTCGACCCAGAAAGCATACTGTTTTTTCATAAAAAAGGGCTGTGTAGTGAAACGCAACCCTTAGTATATAGGCTGTTGACCCGATGCGTATGACACGACGCAGATTTATCGTGAACAATTGCCTCGACGATCATGGTGGCCTTGGCCGCGCTTGCCTTTTTCTTTATCCCAACCGCCGTGTCGGCGTTGGTCATGCATCTTATCTAAGAAGATTTCTTGTTGCTCTGGCGTCAACACTTGCATCATGGCATGCATGTGGCGAGCGCGCTCGATCCCTTGGCCGTGCATTTGTCGGCCATGTTGTGGCATGGCATTGAATAGCTCGGTGGCCGCCGCTTCATCAAATTCTGGTTGAGTTAGCAGTGCCCCCATTTTCTGCCGGAATCCGTCACGCGCCTGGAGACGTTGATCGCGGTAAGTGTCGCGAAGGGTGTCGAGTTGTGATTGTTGTGCTTCCGTTAAGTCAAGATCCTGCCAGATCCCGCGGTTGGTGTCGTTACCGAACTGAGGTGCAGCAAGGGTGGGAATCGCAATGAGCGCGGCGGCTAAGCCAAGGGTTAAACGTTTCATCCTGTCTCTCCATCATTGAGTAGGTACACGTTTAGATTAACCCTTGGGATGTAAAGTCACGTTATGCGATGTAAAGATGGGTAAAGTCATGCCTGTGCCGATGTCGCTATGATAAAAAGATTGTATTCAGCGTCACTGAATTGAGGAGAGGGTCACGGGCGATGCAGCAGGTTCTAATTATTGACGATGACACCGAATTGACCGCACTGCTTGGTGAGTTGCTGTCATTGGAAGGGTTTTCGGTTCGCTGCGCGGACAATGGACAAATGGGCTTAGCAATGGCGAGTGAGTTACCGCCAGATATTATTTTGCTCGATGTCATGATGCCGGTCTTAAATGGTATGGAAACGTTACGGCAACTCCGCGCCACGTCACATGTTGCGATTTTGATGTTGACCGCACGAGGTGAAGAGGTAGACCGCGTGATGGGCTTAGAGCTTGGGGCGGATGATTATCTGGCCAAACCGTTTAGTGATCGAGAGCTTCTAGCAAGAATGCGGGCGATTTTACGACGCACTCGCTTACCGGACCCCGATCCGCCGACCCAAGCGCAAGAGCCTGTTTTAGCCCATGACGATGTGTGCGTTTACCCGCATCGGTTGGAAACAGTATGCCAAGGCGAGACGGTCGATCTGACCGGCATGGAGACAGAAATGTTGGCGTGCTTGCTGGCGCACCCGGGTGAAGTGGTAAGTAAAGCCCACTTGAGTGAGCAGGTGTTAGGTAAGCGTTTGATGCCCTTTGACCGTGCCGTGGATGTGCACATTTCCAATTTGCGCAAAAAGTTACCTGAACGTGCTGATGCTAAACCAAGAATCAAAACGCTGCGAGGAAAGGGGTATTTATGGGTCGACTAGCCAGCGTGCGCCAAACCCTGTCGCGTGTTCCTTTTTTCTCCAGTTTGTATGGTCGGGTTTTCGTGATTTTTTGGCTCACACTATTACTGGTATTAGCGGCGGTCATTTGGGCCCAGCGTGGCGATCCGCGATCGCTGCACCCAGTGCCGGCCGCGGAGCAAGCACGTATTGCTGCTCAAATAAATCAGTTAGTGAACATCGCGACGACACGCGACATACCGATAGCCACGCTCGTTGCCAGACATAATCAGCGTCGTGGTCATCGCCACAGTCGGGCAGCGAACACCCTTTACTGGGTCCCTAAATCGGCCCGGATTGACGATTTACCGACCGAGTTACGTCGCTTTATGGCTCAAACCAATGAGACAGAGCAGCCGATGCAACGCTTGGTGCGTCGCGCCATGCTCGCCGGTCCTTTTTCTGTGAGTACGGATAACGCGCAAGGCAATCTTTATCATGCCCGTCGTTGGCAGCCTCGTCTTCCTTTCGTGTTGAAAATACTGGAAACGCCGCAGCATTTGTTGCTGGTCACTATGTTGGTCAGTACTCCTCTGTTGCTTTGGTTGGCCTATACACTGACGCGTCCGGCGCGGCGGTTTGAGGCGGCAAGTCGTCGTGTCGCCAACGGCGATTTAGTGCCGGATCCTGCGTTAGAGTGCGGCCCGAGAGAATTCAGTGAGGCTGGGAAGGGATTTAATCACATGGTTACGGCGCTCAATCAAATGGTGACCGGACAACAGCAACTGGTGTCGGATATTTCTCATGAGTTACGGTCGCCGCTGACGCGCTTACAAATGGCACGCGCCTTGGCGGAGCGTGAATTAGGACACAGTGATAGCTTGGCCAGGATTGAGCGGGAAGCGGGGCAGCTTGAAGCCTTAATTGCGGAGCTGCTTACGTTGTCAAAACTGCAAGCGCAAGGGCAGCTTGAGCGCGCGTCAGTCAGTGCGGATGTGTTGTGGCAGTCGGTGGTGGACGATGCGAGTTTCGAAGCGAATCAACAAGGCAAATCGATCACGATAACGCCATGGCCGTCGGTCACATTGAGTGTTAATTCGCGCCTAGCTTGTAGCGCGTTGGAAAACGTACTAAGAAACGCGATCCGTTATGCGCACCTAGGTATCGATATCACCACATTCATTGATGATACCATGCTGGTCATTCAGGTTGCCGATGATGGTCCGGGAGTGCCAGAGAGCATGTTGACCGATATCTTTCGGCCTTTTTATCGTGTTTCTGCCGCCCGAGAGCGGCAATCTGGCGGCTCTGGGCTAGGGCTTGCGATCACCGCGCAAGCGGTACAACAGCATGGCGGGCAGGTCCTGGCTCACAATCGACCGCAAGGCGGGTTGGTCGTCACACTTCGCTGGCCGGTGCATTAATATTGCGCTGGTTTCCCGCGGTTGCGACAATAACGGCTTATTTCTCACTGTGGTAACTGACCATGTTTGACATTGCGCTTTATGAGCCAGAAATTGCGCCTAATACGGGCAATATTATTCGATTATGTGCTAACTGTGGCGCTAACTTGCACTTGATTGAGCCGTTAGGCTTCGATTTGGAAGAGAAGAAGGTACGCCGTGCGGGGTTGGATTATCATGACTTGGCACGGGTGACGCGACATGCGAATTATGCCGCCTTCATTGATGCCATGGCTGGACGTCGGATCTTTGCTTGTACAACCAAAGCGACGCAATATCATACTCAGGCAACATTTGCGCCTGGCGACGTGCTGTTGTTTGGCCCTGAAACACGGGGCTACCGCAGGATCTGATTCAGTCACTGTCGGACACGCAGCGTTTGCGTATCCCGATGCAGCCAGATGCACGCAGCCTCAACTTATCCAATGCAGTGGCAATTATTGGCTACGAAGCCTGGCGTCAGTTAGGTTTTGAAGGCGCATAGCGAACAGACTGACAGACAAAAAACGCCCCCTACCAATAGGGAGCGTTTTTATTCGCGAGCGCGTTGCTATTGGCTATTTAACCGCACAACGAATTACGCTTTTTTCGCTTCACCAGCGGCTTTCGCGATTGCAGCAAAGCCTGCAGCGTCAAGCGCGGCACCGCCAACCAAGGCGCCGTCGATATCCGGCATCGCGAACAGCTCTGCGGCATTTCCAGCTTTGACCGAACCGCCGTACTGGATGACCACTTTGCTTGCGACGTCTTCGCTGTAAGACGCAATGTGCTTACGGATGGCAGCATGAATGTCTTGCGCTTGCTGAGCGGTTGCCGCTTTACCGGTGCCGATTGCCCAGATTGGTTCATAAGCAATGATCGCACCGTTTAGCGCTTCAACGCCTTGAGATTGGATCACAGCGTCAAGCTGGCGAGAACACACCGCCAGAGTTTCGCCCGCTTCGTTTTGTGCGTCAGACTCACCGATACAAAGTACTGGCGTGAGGCCATTTTCTTTCAAGAAAGCGAATTTTTTCGCGACAAATTCGTCAGATTCTTGGTGATATTCACGGCGCTCTGAGTGGCCGATAATAATATGGGTTGCACCAAAATCTTTCAGCATGTCGGCAGAGATATCACCGGTGAATGCACCGCTATTGTTGGTATCAACGTTTTGCGCACCTAACTTAATGGCGCTATCAGCCAGCAGTTGTTCGGCTTGTGCCAGATACATCACCGGTGGTGCGACGGCAACGTCAACGCTTTCAACGTCTTTGAGTTCAGCATTAAGGCCGTTAAGCAGTTCAGTGACCATGGCTTTGCTGCCATTGAGTTTCCAGTTACCCATTACCAATGGACGGCGCATAGGAGTTCCTCCGCGGTTTAGTTGATTTGAAGTCAAAAGATGTAAAGAAGGTAGTCTATTGTAGCGCGGCCTTCTCTGTTTAAAATCATAGAATGGCGAGAATGTCCTCGTTTTTACCCGTTTTGCGCGCAAAAGGGAACCTTCAAGTAGTAAAATTTCATCATTATTGCGCCAATGGGGCGGCCAAAGTGTGACAGAGGTGCTCGTGATGGCGTCTATCTTGCGGCATGATGCAGGTTTGTGTTTTCAACGGAGTGAAACGATGCCTCATTTGGTGATGGAATACACCGACGCGTTAGCAGAGCGCGTGAACATTGATCAGCTGGTGGATGATCTGCACCAAGCGGCGATCGCCACCGATTGTTTTGACCCTGACGCGCTCAAGTCTCGGGCTGTTCCATGCGCCGTTTGGCGTGTCGGTGCGCAAGCCGATCGCGGCGAGTTTGTGCATGTCGAGTTTCGCCTACTGGCTGGACGCAGTGATCAACAAAAACAGCAAATCAGTGACGCATTAACCGGGCCGCTGCGTGACCATGCAGGCCATGTCACCAGCCTAACGGTGGAAGTTCGTGACATGGATACCACCAGTTATCGCAAGTGGGTCGGACCCAATCATGCACTATGAGTGGCTCAATCGGTTTATCTCGATTGCGTTGGTGGTGTGGGGGCGTTGGCTGTTTGTCCCACTTTAAATTCCATGATGTCCGCTTGGTGGCTGCGCAAGGCGTCTGGGTTGGTAAACGCAGTCGAAAAGCGCGAATACTGACGAGTCAGTGCTTGGAAGAGCATCATGTTGACGTGTAATGGATTTTTACCATGATCAATCATGCGATTAATATGGCTTAACATGGCATGGAGCTGCGGCTGAGTGGCGTGGGACGCATTGGCGATCACCTCTTCGCTCATTTTAAGCCGTAATGTTTCTAACGCACGAGGATCGGTTTGGGCCAGCGCCGCTAACTCATCAAAAGAAGGAAGGGTCTTCATCGCATACTCCTTACGCGTCGTCGGCCGCGTGGCCGTGTTACCAAAGCGTTAAAGTAACTATGAGTCGAGGTTTGCCAGGGATCAAACTCGCGCTGTCTGGCTAAGCTGGCGCCGTGGATAGAGAGATGGACGACGTATTGAGTAATCAATTGAATCAACGTCGTTTTTCTGGGATTATTTTTGTGGGTAAAAATGCCCCGCTTTACCGTATGCGTATCAGCAAAGCAGGGGGAGTGTTTTTACCAGTAATGCTCAGTGGTCACATTCCCGGGCTTGCGGCGTAAGTTTTTACTGAGGCCTTTTCCTTCCAGCAGTGTTTTCACTTCTTTTACCATGGCTGGGTTGCCACACAACATCACCTGGCTGTGCTCGGAGGTCAGAGGCAGACCAACCACGCGCTCGAGCAATCCGTCTTCGAGCGCGTGTGTTACCCGACCTGATAAGGCGCCAGCTATAGGCTCGCGACTAACAAAAGGCTGAACCACCAGTTGGTCAGGGTATTTTTCTGCCAGTGCGTTAATGCGTGCTTGATAGGTTAAATCGGCAGCAAAACGTACCGCATGGACCAAGATAATTTTGCGAAAACGTGACCAGACATCGCCTTGCTCCATCAGCGAAATATAAGGGCCGATGGCTGTCCCCGTGGCAAACATCCAGAGGTGTTGACCCTGTGGTACTTCATCTAGGGTAAAGTAGCCGGCTGGATCTTGGGTAATCATCACGTTATCACCCGGCTCGAGCGCGTGAAGGCGTGGTGACATCAGGCCGTCAGCCACACGTGTCGCATACACTTCTAAGTATTTACTTTGTGGAGGATTCACAAACGAATAGGCGCGCTGGATCAGTTTGCCATCGATCTCCATCCCTAGCTTTGTGAATTGGCCTGCCGTAAATGGCGCGACAGGGGCGGATAACACCAGGCTGAAGAGATCCTTCGTCCAATGTTGGTTCTCCACGACATCAGCCTTGATCCAAGTGGCCATATTACCTCCTCACGTTTTATCTCCAATGCGATAGGTGCAGCGATGCTGTCCTGAAACAATGTGTTCTTCACGTTCCACCCGATAGCGGTTGCCCAGTAAGTGTCGAAATAACTGGATTTCTGAGCGACATAGCGCAGGACAGGTTTTCGCTGCTTGACAGATAGGGCAGTGATGTTCAATCAACATATAGTCAGCGCCGTCTCGATGGAGCTCAGCCATATACCCCTCGCTCTCTCTAAGATACGCCAAGGTTTGCAATTTAGCCTCTAAATTATCGCAATCTTTGAGCGCATCTTGGTATTGGGCGAAGGTGGCAGCTTCACGTTGGGCGATCACTTTTGCGACCCCTTGGTCGCCAAAAACCTCTTGCACCGAATCGATCAAGGTGACGGATAAATCATGATGACTATCCGCAAACCGTCGGTGTCCGGTGGCGGTTAAAGACCAGTGGCGTGTAGGCCGGCCAACTTTGGCGCGGATATCTTCAAAATCCACCAAGCCATCACGCTCAAGGCTTTGTAAATGCTGACGCACGCCCATGGTGGTCATATTCAGGTTATCCGCTAAGACTTTTGCACTGACACGGCCTTCGCGCTTTATGGTGTCTAAAATGCGGTCAGTGGATTTCATCGTCCGGACCTCGATTACCCCAATTGCAAATGTGCGAACGCATACTCACAATTAAATAAAGTAAAGTATTTATAAAAGGGTAATCGAAATCAATGGATTTGACCAGTCAGAGGCTACACTCATCAATGTGAAGATTATAAGATGTGCGGTTTGATCGCTTCATCTTTGCGGCTTAAATAGTGGGTGGAGCGAATACGGCGAATGGTCCGACATTGGCCACGTACCACAAGGGTTTCTGTCGTGGCTAGATCGCCCTGTCGGCTGATCCCATCAAGTAGGTCGCCTTTGGTGATGCCGGTTGCGGCGAAGACAACATTATCGCTACTGGCCATCTGTGACAGCGTGAGGACTTGGCGGGCTTGAATCCCCATTTGTTGACACCGGGCCAGTTCTTGCTCTCCGTAAACACGGTTTTCTGGGGTGTCACCTTTCACATCGTGTCGAGGGAGCAAACGGCCTTGCATGTCCCCGCCTAGTGCACGGATCACGGCCGCAGAGACGACCCCCTCTGGCGCTCCGCCGATCCCAACCATGACATCCACTTCACTTTCTGGCATGCAGGTTAGAATAGAAGCAGCTACATCACCATCTGGAAAGGCGAATACTCGGATCCCTTGCGCTTGCATACTGGCAATAATGGCATCATGACGAGGTTTTGCTAAGGTGGCAACGACGAGGGTGTCGAGGGTTTTTCCGAGCGCAATGGCGACATTCTTGAGGTTTTCAAGCAGGGACTTATTGAGGTCAATCACACCTTTAGCGCCAGGCCCCACCACTAATTTTTCCATGTACATATCTGGCGCTTTTAAAAAGCTGCCCTTTTCTCCAGCGGCCAGCACTGCCAAAGCATTGGCCTGACCCATTGCTGTCATGCGTGTGCCTTCAATCGGATCAACGGCAATATCAACCGCTTCACCGCCCAAGCCGACTTGCTCGCCAATATATAGCATGGGGGCATCGTCGATTTCCCCTTCACCGATGACGACTTCACCGTCAATCTCGGTCAGATTTAGCAAGGTACGCATTACCTCAACCGCTGCGCCATCGGCTGCGTTTTTGTCCCCTCTTCCCAACCACTTATAACCCGCGAGAGCGGCGCCTTCGGTGACGCGAGAAAAAGCCAATGCGAGATCACGTTTCATGAGTACTCCGGAATGTCAGCCACATTAAGACAGGCGTTAGCCTAATTTGCGCGCAGTTTACCAGAAATAGAAAACGTTTGCGTAACGAGTGCGGCGGTGATTTTTATATTCGCCGTGCGATAGTTGGCGAAGTCGCTGCATTTTTGCGCACTTGTCCATGCATAGGTAGTGAGAATAGTGGCAGTCTGACACCACCTGAGTACAATAAAGTCGGGGTGCACACCTGTTGCACGGGTTACTGCCGGATAAGCAGTAACGGGATCAATCGTCAGAAATAAGGTGGCCTTGATGTCATTGGAAGTATTAGAACAACTCGAAGCTAAAGTACAAATGGCGGTGGATACGATTTCGCTGCTACAAATGGAAATCGAAGAGCTCAAAGAAAAGAACGGGTCGCTGGAGCAAGATGCAGTGGCTGAAAAAGAAAGCCGTGAGCAATTAGCGCAAGAAAACGCCAAGTTAAAAGAAGAGCAAGAAGCTTGGCAGAATCGTATCCGCAGCTTACTCGGTAAGATCGAGAGCGTTGAATAAACCAAAAACAGAGCCGATGGGCTCTGTTTTTTATCGGTCAACTGACGCCACTAATCCTCGTCGAGATCATCGTCTTCTTCGTCGACTTCGGTGATGCTGAGCGGATCCGGCGATAAGATGACGCCAGTGGTGTCCGCATAGACATGGTCATCCGGCAAAAAGGTGACGCCGCCAAAGTTCACGGGGACGTCGGTTTCACCGGTGCCTTGTTCATCAGCGCCCACAGGGATAGAGGCCAAGGCCTGGATACCTATGTCGATTTCATCGATGGTATCCACGTCGCGCACGCAGCCATAGACAATCATGCCAGCCCAGTCGTTATCTGCCGCGAGCTGTGCAATCTCGCCATCAATTAAGGCGCGACGTAACGAGCCACCGCCATCGATCAACATAATCCGCTGCTCGCCGTCTTGCTCGGCCATCTCGCGAATTAAGCCTGTATCTTCGAAGCATTTTACCGTGGTAATTTGGCCACCAAACGAGCTGCGGCCCCCATAAGAGCTAAACATTGGCTCCACGACATCCACTTGGTCGAGGTACATGTCGCATAGTTCCGAGGTATTGTATTCCATAGTCTAACTTCTTGTTGAGGCAGAAAAAGGCTGGCAAGCTTGCGCTGCCAACATGGCAAGTCCAAGTATAACGGGGCAATAAGGGTTTGCAATGACAAAGCGGCTAATCTGTGTCTTTATTAGACTAACAGCATCCCAGTCATAAATAGCCCATTAGTCACTAAGGCGCAGCGCACCATGTTGCCCATCATTGGCCGAAGCGCGTTAGCATTCGCCGTTTGATACACTTCGCGTCCGTGGCGAACCAATAAGGCACACTCGCCAAGAACAACCATCCCAGCCAAGCTTGTAAGGTCAACGCGGCAAATAATGAGTAACAAACAATCGCACCGGCAAGTAGGATGACATGGTACTGCCGGCCTCGCTCGGGACCCAAGCGAACGACCAGGGTGTGTTTGCCACAAGCACGATCATTATCAATGTCTCGTAAGTTGTTGATGTTGAGCACGCCGACAGCCAGCAATCCGCATGCTGTCGCAGGCAAGATCACTAGCGAGTCAATCTGTCCAACTTGCAAATAGTAGGTCCCGGCGACGCCTAGCCAACCAAAAAACATCAGCACCGATAAATCACCGAGCCTCGATAGCCGTAAGGTTTATTGCCGACGGTATAGGTGATCGAAGCGACGATGGCCATCAGGCCGAGCAATAAAAAGCTAATAATATCGGTGGGCTGCTGACAGGCAATCGCGATCAGTCCGCCGCCACTTAACACGGTGAGGGCAATATTGAAGGCCAGGGCGCGGCGCATGGTGGCGAGGCTCACTTTGCCCGATTGGATGGCACGCATCGGACCTAAACGGGTCATGTTGTCCGTGCCTTTTATCGCATCCCCGTAGTCATTAGCAAGATTAGAGAGGATTTGTAAGAATAAAGCGGTGATCAGCGCCATGACACTGATAGACCAAGAGAGGTTGCCTTGCGCTGCGGCGACCGCACTCCCTGATAAAATGGATGTCACGGCCAACGGCAGCGTTTTGGGTCGCGCAGCATCAAGCCAAATAGCGAGCGTAGGGTGCAGCATAGCGATCCTCGAGACGAAAAAACGATGTCACTATTATTACGCAAGCAGCACAAGGAGTAACGAGTTCGCGACCGAAATCCGGCTTCCTATTGCGCCAGCTCAAGTTTTGATGCAAAAAAGGGCAGCGTTTGCTGCCCTAAGTTCGATAGTTGACGTGTCGTGACTACAGGATAAACCGACTTAAGTCTTCGTCATCCACCAGCTCTTCGAGGTGGCTACGGACGTATTCTGCGTCAACCACAACCTGTTGACCGGCGCGTTCACTGGCTTCGTATGAGACATCTTCCATCAGTCGCTCCATCAAGGTATGCAGACGACGCGCACCGATGTTTTCGGTTTTCTCATTGACTCGCCACGCCGCGGAAGCCAGCTCATCAATACCGCTTGGCTCAAAGCTCAAGTCAATCTCCTCGGTTTTGAGTAGTGCCGAGTATTGCTGGGTCAGTGAGGCGTTCGGCTCGGTAAGAATCCGTTTGAAGTCATTGGTTGACAATGCTTCTAGCTCGACGCGGATCGGGAGACGGCCTTGTAGTTCAGGGATCAAGTCTGACGGACGTGAGACCTGAAATGCACCAGAGGCAATAAACAGGATATGATCGGTTTTGATCATGCCATGCTTGGTTGAGACCGTACTGCCTTCAACTAACGGTAAGAGATCACGCTGTACCCCTTCACGTGATACATCGCCACCACTGGTGTTACCCGACTTACAAATCTTATCGATTTCATCCACGAACACGATGCCATTGTTTTCCACCATGTGAATGGCTTGCTCTTTGATTTCTTCTTGATTGACCAGCTTAGCCGCTTCTTCTTCGGTCAGCGCCTTCATTGCGTCTTTGATTTTCATCTTACGCTTTTTAGTGCTGTTGCCGGCAAGGTTTTGGAACATCCCTTGCAGCTGATTGGTCATTTCTTCCATGCCCGGTGGTGACATGATTTCTACGCCCATTTGCGGCGCCGCAACATCGACTTCCACTTCTTTGTCGTCAAGTTTACCTTCGCGTAATTTTTTACGGAAGCTTTGGCGTGTTGACGAATCTTCTTGGGTCGCTTCGTTTTGGCCCCATGCATCACGCGCTGGAGGCAGTAAGATGTCGAGGATACGATCTTCCGCTTGTTCTTCGGCGCGGAATTTGACTTTTTCCATCGCCTGCTGCTGGGTCAGATTCATCGCCACATCCGCGAGATCACGAATAATGGTCTCGACTTCTTTACCCACATAGCCGACTTCGGTGAATTTGGTCGCTTCTACCTTGATAAAAGGCGCATTAGCTAATCGCGCAAGACGACGTGCAATTTCGGTTTTACCGACACCGGTGGGGCCAATCATCAAGATGTTTTTCGGGGTCACTTCCGCACGCAAGTCTTCTGGCAGTTGCATACGGCGCCAGCGGTTTCGCAGTGCGATCGCCACCGCACGTTTGGCATTGTCTTGACCAATAATATGGCGGTCAAGTTCGTGCACGATTTCGCGTGGAGTCATTTCAGACATCACTAATCCTGTTTATTACTCTCGAGTTCTTCAACCGTGTGTTGTTGGTTTGTAAACACACATATATCACCGGCGATGGTTAGCGCTTTCTCTGCAATCTCGCGGGCGTCTAACTCGGTGTTTTCTAACATGCAACGGCGGCGGCTTGCGCATAGTTACCGCCTGAGCCAATAGCAATCAGATCGCGCTCGGGCTCAACCACATCACCATTACCGGTAATGATTAAGGAAGCGGTTTCATCCGCGACAGCCAGTAGGGCTTCAAGGCGACGCAGCGCGCGATCGGTTCGCCATTCTTTGGCAAGCTCAACGGCTGCTTTGGTTAGGTGCCCTTGGTGGAGCTCAAGCTTACGCTCAAAGCGCTCAAATAAGGTAAAGGCATCTGCGGTACCGCCAGCAAAACCAGCGAGCACTTGGCCGTTATACAAGCGACGAACTTTTCGCGCATTACCTTTCATGACGGTATTGCCGAGCGATACTTGACCATCGCCAGCAATAACCACTTTACCTTCGCGACGGACGGAGACGATTGTAGTCACGGGAACCTCTTTGTTTGTGTCTGGTGCTTTGTGTCTGGTGCACCAGATGGGTGATTAATCTAGATGGTTGGGTTTTGACGCTGACTTTTCAAGGGGAGAGCGCAATACTTTCCCCGTTCGCTATTCCCAATACCAAATAGCACAAGGTTCGACACCGGCGCGACGCAGCATATTGCGATCTTTCTCTGCTTGGCGCTTGCGCGGGTAAGGGCCAAGCACCACACGATACCAAGTGCCTTTCTCACCAGGGCTTACCTTGATTTGGCTTTCTAGCCCTTGAAACGCAATGATCGCTTTACGTTCATTAGCCTGCCCTTGGCTACGGTAAGCACCGCATTGCATGAGGTAAGGACGGGTCGATTGTGGCAGCGCTTTTGCTTTCACTTCTACTTCCTTGCCTTCCAGCTCTTCGATGTAGCTCCATTTTTCTTTGGGCTTTTTCGGTAGACTTTCTACCTGGCTTTGCGTGGCCGGTTGCGTGTGAGACACGGGGGGAGAAGGGGGGTCGGTGCATCGGTTTTGCTCAACCAATACAGGCCATAAGCAAACGCACCCACTAAGACGACAGCAAGCAGCGCCCATTTAAATGGGAATCCAGCCCGCGTCTTGGTCGGTTGGCGGCGAGTATTTTTTTTACGCGGCGCTTTGCCACGTTTAACGTAATCACGAGTTGCCACAGCAAATAATCAAATTAAGAAGCCAGTAAAGGGCTCATATTACTGGCTTGAGCCCGTGCTGACTAGTCTTACTACCGAGACGGAGGGGCGACACTCTCACGGATCACCAGCTTGGCGTCCAAAAGGCGGGAGCCGGGGGTCACTTCTCGTCCTTGTAACGTGTTTAGCAGCATCAACATGGCTTGGCGGCCAATGTCATAGCGAGGCTGCGAAACGGTCGTGAGTGGTGGATCGCAATACTCGGCGAATTGGATATCATCAAAACCAACAATGGAGATATCTTGCGGGACCCGCATGCCTAAACGTTTCGCTTGTTGCATCGCGCCGACGGCCATGACATCGCAGTGACAGAATACCGCAGTGGGTGGCTCAGGCAGTGAGAGCAAGTTGGTGATGGCACGCGCTCCGGAGGCAAAACTAAAGTCACCGACGACGCTATACGCTGGATTGATGGTGATCCCCGCTCGATGTAACGCTTGCTGATACCCTTGTGAGCGGAACTGCGTTAATGCTGTCTCCGGTACGCCGGTAATGTTAGCAATCCGAGTATGGCCGACTTGGGTGAGATAATTAACCGCTTCAAAGGCAGCGGTAAGGTTATCGATATGAACCGTCGGTAATTCCAGATCGGGCGCATATTCACAGGCCATGACCAGTGGCGGTAAGTTTTTTTGCTCAGGCTTGCTGACATCAAAAGGGACGTCGGAGCCAAGCAGCAGCATGCCATCCGCTTGTTTAGTAAACACCAGATTGACGAATGAATTTTCACGGTGGTGTTGCTGAGCACTGTCACCCAGTAGAACTAAGTAGCCATGTTCCATGGCGGCTTCTTCAATGCCGCGAATAATCTCACTAAAGTAGGGATCACAAATGTCCGGTACAATAGCGACGATGGTTTTTGATTCATTGCGACGCAAGTTACGCGCAAGTGAATTAGGGGAATAACCAGCTTCAACCACAGCATGTTCAACTTTTTTACGCGTGCTGGCTGACACCTTCTCTGGGTTCATCAGCGCGCGCGATACCGTTGCTGTGGATACACCGGCAATGTGGGCAACGTCCTTCATTGTCGCCATAATGACAGTCCTCTTGTTATCTATATTGTGAGATCAAACAGTTATTAGCTCATCTGACCTGTTTTCTTAGCCAATTGCGGCCCTATTTTACCTATGCTTGTCCAATTTAAATACGGACAAGCTAACACTTATTGCAATGAAAGTGTGACTTGTGTCGACTTACGGCAAGGGAGTATTAAGAAAGGTCTTGCGGCTCGACATCTAAAGACCAACGTACCTTGCGCGAAAGGGGTAATTGATGGATTGCAGGAAGAGCCACCGTTAGCCACTGCTGCATCACTTTTCGACTTGGGGCTTGGATTAATAATTGCCAGCGATAACGGCCCGCGCGTTTGGCCATCGCTGCGGGCATAGGCCCATGATATGGCTTTCATCGTGTTGAATGGGGGAGGCAGCGAGCGTTTGACGTACTTGTTGTAAAAACTGCTGCACACTGTTTTCTTCATGGCCTTCGGCGCGAAATAAACTTAAGAACGTATAGGGCGGAAGCCAAGCTTGGCGGCGTTCAGTGAGCGCCGATTCCGCAAAGGCTTGATAGCCTTTGTGCACCAGCGATTGGATCAGGCTATGCTCGGGATGGTGCGTTTGTAATAGCACCGTCCCTGGCTTGCTGGCGCGACCGGCGCGGCCGGCGACTTGCACCATCAGTTGCGCCAACCGTTCAGGCGCGCGAAAGTCATTACTAAACAAGGCACCGTCGACATCAACTAACGCCACTAGGGTGACATTGGGAAAATGATGGCCCTTAGCGAGCATTTGTGTGCCCAGTAAGATCTGATATTCGCCCTTTTCTATGCCATTAAGGTAGGTTTCCAAGCTGCCCTTACGGCGGGTATTGTCGCGATCAATACGCACGGTTTTATACTCAGGAAAGAGCTCGCCTAACTGGCTTTCAAGCTGCTCGGTGCCCACGCCGACACTGATTAACTGGGTGGAGCCACAATCGTGACACTGGTGCGGAACGGGTTTTTGGTGGCCACAATGATGACAACGCAATTCTTGCTGTTGCTGGTGAAGGGTGTAGTAAGCATCACAACGTTGACAATTCGCGAGCCAGCCACACTCATGGCACATCATGGCGGGCGCATAGCCACGGCGATTTAAAAACAACATGACCTGATTGCCTTGTTGCAGGTGCTGGCGCATTTCGGCGATCAGCGGCGCGGATAATCCAGCGTCGAGGTAATGGCCCTTAATATCGAGTATTCCCTGACGTGCGGTCACCGCATTACCTGGACGCTGAGTCAGCTTGAGGTACTGATATTTACCGGTTTTTGCGTTATGCAAGCTTTCCAAAGAGGGGGTGGCAGAACCGAGTATCACCGGCACTTTTTCTTCATGACCACGCATAACCGCTAAGTCTCGGGCATGATAACGAAAGCTATCTTGCTGTTTATACGAGGGGTCATGCTCTTCGTCAATAATGATGATGCCTAAATTAGCCATCGGCGTGAACAGGGCAGACCGTGTACCAATGACGATTGCTGCTTGATTCTCGCGCGCGGCTAACCAGGCTTTTAGTCGATCGTTATCATTTAAGCCTGAATGCATCACGGTTACCGGGACATGAAAGCGGCGCTCAAACCGGCGAATGGTTTGTGGGGTGAGGCCGATTTCTGGTACCAAAATTAAGGCTTGTTCACCGCGAGCAAGCACAGGTTCGAGCACGTTTAGGTAGACCTCTGTCTTCCCTGAACCGGTGATCCCCTCGAGTAAAGCACAAGCAAAACCGTCATTGGCATTGATGGTGGCAACCGCCATCGCCTGTTCATGGTTGAGTGCCGGTTTATCTTCGGTGACGGCAAAATGCGGTTGCCAGGCTTGAGCGTTTAGCGGTGGTGTGTAGGGGGCTATCCAACCTTTTTCGGTCCAGGATTTTTAGTCACCGGTGCGCCGATGTCTTGTTCGATCAAGTCGGCATGGGTAGCAGGGCCGTGTGTGAGCAACTGCAACACCCGAGCTTGTTTAGGGGCACGGCTCAGGCCCGAGAGGGGTTGGTTTTGTCCTGACTCGGTAATTTGCCACCATTTTTGCTGTTGTAATGCCGCAGGGCGTCCTTTTCGAAGCAGGGTTGGCATCACAGCGCCCATCGCATCCCCTAGCGGATGATGATAAAAGCGGCTTGCCCAGTGGAGTAAATGATAGACGCCGGGCGTCCAAACCGGTTGGGTATCCAATACGGCATCGAGCACCTTGAGTTGGCTCGCGTCCACACTGGCGGTTGCGGATAAGCCGGTGACAATGCCAACCTTGTGCTGGCGGCCAAAGGGCACTTTTACCCGCCCACCGATGATGGGGTGTTGATTCTCACCGATTCGGTAATCAAAAGTTTTCGCTAACGGGACCGGTAGGGCCACCTGAGCAAACTGTTCCATCACAACATCTTATTGACCAGAAGGGGGCTCAGTGTAACGGTTCGCCTTCGGTTGGCAAAGCCTTGTTGTACGGTGACGCGGCGTGGTGATTGCACAAAAAAGTTGCGAAACCGAGGGGGCTTGATTAGAATTGCGCGCCTTAGAAAATATTTGTTAACGACGTGTGGTGCCCGGCTTAGGATCGGGAGAGCGACACGGCCTTTAAAATGAGGTTATCCCTATGAAAGCTGGTATCCATCCAGAGTACAAAACCGTCACAGCAAAATGCTCTTGCGGTAACGAATTTGCGTTCAGCACAACCCTAGGTAAAAACATCAACCTAGACGTGTGTGACAAATGTCACCCATTCTACACCGGTAAGCAGCGTATCCTTGATGCTGGTGGCCGTGTTGATCGCTTTAAGAAACGTTTCGGTGCCCTTAGCAGCAAAAAATAAGCAGCTATTGACCGAATATAGAGAAGGGACGCATCAGCGTCCCTTTTTTTGATCGTATCGTCCTAGTATTCGGACAACAGGTCCGAGCATCATCGCGAATACGGCGTTAGTACTGGTGGACGTTTCCCCGCTGCGTTACCATCTTTACCCTTATACAAACCTTTCCTGTGTGGTTTGTAGAGTGTCTGGCTAATATCGGTCATCCTTCCCTGCCGGTATTGGTTACCCCTTCACGATAATAACTAGGAAAACGACATGTCGGACGATAAACGCCAGCAAGCGCTGGATTATCATGCATACCCTACACCCGGAAAAATCTCTGTCGAACTCAGTAAGCCTGCTGATTCAGCGGCGGATCTTGCTCTCGCCTACAGCCCAGGCGTTGCTGAACCTGTGCGTGAAATAGCCCAAGATGCGGATGCCGTATATCGCTATACCGGTAAAGGCAATATGGTTGCGGTGATCTCAAACGGCACCGCGATTTTGGGGTTAGGGAATTTAGGGCCGATGGCGTCAAAGCCTGTCATGGAAGGCAAAGCGTTATTGTTCAAGCGTTTTGCCGGCTTGGACTCGATCGACATTGAAGTTAAACACCGCACCATCGATGAGTTTGTTGATACCGTAGCCAATATTGCTGACACCTTTGGCGGTATCAACCTTGAAGATATCAAAGCCCCCCGATTGTTTTGAGATCGAAAAGCAGCTGATTGAACGCTGTGAAGTGCCTGTCTTCCATGATGATCAACATGGTACCGCGATTGTCACTGCTGCGGGGATGCTTAACGCGCTCGAGTTGCAAGGCAAAGATATTGGTGAAGCCACCATCGTGTGTCTCGGTGCGGGGGCTGCTGCGGTGGCCTGTATGGAGCTATTGATTAAATGTGGCGCCCAGCGCGAAAAGATTTACATGCTGGATCGTAAAGGGGTAATTCACACCCGTCGTGATGACATTAACAAGTATAAGCAGTTGTTTGCCAATAACACGGATAAGCGTACCCTCGAAGATGTGATTGAAGGTGCGGATCTCTTTGTTGGCGTATCAGGCCCGGATTTGCTCTCGCCTGAGGCATTAAAACTGATGGCGGATAAGCCTGTCGTGTTTGCCTGCTCAAACCCAGATCCTGAAATTAACCCAGAGGTTGCGCACCAAGTCCGGGATGATCTGATCATTGGAACGGGGCGTTCGGATTACCCGAATCAGGTGAATAACGTCTTGTGTTTCCCGTTTATTTTCCGGGGAGCATTAGATGTGCGTGCCAGTGAGATTAATGATGCGATGAAGTTGGCCGCCGTTGAAGCGATTCGTGGTTTGGCGAAAGAGCCTGTACCACAATCGGTCTTAGATGCCGCGGGCTTGTCTTCACTCAGTTTTGGCCCGGATTACATCATTCCCAAGCCGATGGATGCCCGTTTACTGCCCAAGGTAGCACGTGCCGTGGCGCTTGCGGCCGTCGAAACCGGCGTAGCCCGTATTGAGATGCCAGACAACTATATGCTGTAAAGAAAACATGTTGTAATTAGAAAACAGTGTCTTACCATAAAAAAACCGCCGATGGCGGTTTTTTTGTTTAGTATTCACTGTCGTCAAACTCAATACCCAACTCTTCCATGATCCGACGTGCCTCGGCAGGAATGCTATCGGGTTTATCCTTACGGATGTCGTCATCGGTTGGCAGAGGCTGCCCGGTATAGGCATGTAAAAATGCCTCACACAATAGCTCACTGTTGGTCGCATGACGCAGGTTATGAACCTGACGGCGAGTGCGCTCATCAGTAAGAATTTTTAATACTTTAAGTGGGATAGAGACGGTGATCTTCTTTACCTGCTCTTTCTTTTTACCATGTTCGGCATACGGATTAATGTAATCGCCGTTCCACTGCGCCATGTCTCACCTATCTTGATTATGGAATACCCAGAATGATGCTGCGGAGATTTTAGCTATATTAACCGCCACATGCAAAGGTGTTTAGACGTCTAGAAGTGTTGACGTCCTAAAAGCACAGAGGTAAGGTAGTATGATGACGACTGGATCACGTAAATCGTGCCAGCGCAACAAGAGCAAGGATGAACCATGACAGGTAAAAAAACCGACACCATTGCCGTTCGAACAGGAATTGGCACTGACACGCAACATCATGCGGTTGTGCCGCCTTTGTATTTATCAACCAACTATCGTTTTCCTGCTTTTGGCGACGTTCCCACTTATGATTATGCCCGTGGGGGCAATCCAACTCGAGCTCAGTTAGAGCAAGCGTTAACGGAACTGGAGGGCGGAGCCGGTGCCGTGGTGACCAACTGTGGGATGGCAGCCATTAACTTGGTGTTGTCTTTACTGGATGCAGGGGATCATATTGTTGCACCGCACGACTGTTATGGTGGTACCTATCGCTTGTTAGAGTCACGCGCCAAGCAAGGGATTTGGCAGGTCAGTTTTGTCGATCAATCTGATCACCAGGCGTTAACCGCTGCGCTGGTAAAACAGCCGAAACTGGTGTTAGTTGAAACACCCTCTAATCCGCTATTGCGTGTGGTCGATATTGCTAAAATCTGCCAACAGGCCCACCAAGTGGGGGCATGGGTGGTGGTCGATAACACCTTTTTATCGCCAGCACTCCAACAGCCTTTTTCACTGGGTGCGGACATCATCGTGCATTCCACTACTAAATTTATTAATGGTCACTCTGATATTGTCGGTGGCGCTGTAGTGGCGAAGACGCCTGAATTGGCTGCAACATTAGCGTGGTGGGGCAACTGCTTGGGCGCGACAGGCAACGCCTTTGACAGTTATATGACATTGCGAGGGTTGCGTACCTTGGGCGCTCGGGTTAAACAACATCAGCAAAATACGCAAGCGGTATTAGCCTATTTGCAAACAGTCCCTGCGGTGCGGCAACTCTATTATCCCGGTTTGGCGACACATCCAGGCCATGACATTGCCGCCCGTCAGCAGTTTGGATTTGGTAGTATGCTCAGCCTCGAGCTGGACACGGACTCCGCTGGGATCGCACGTTTTATTGAAGGCTTATCCTTATTTGCGCTTGCCGAGTCGCTGGGCGGGGTAGAAAGTCTGGTCACGCATCCAGGTCAATGACCCATCGTGCGATGAGTGATGACGCGCAAACCGAGGCTGGCATTACCCCGACGTTGTTGCGTTTTTCTATTGGACTAGAAGACGCAGAAGACTTAGTGGCCGATTTGGCGCATGCCTTCGCCCATTTAGCTAACCAGTAAAACCGATTGCTATAGGTGTTGCTGTCATAGCACGCCGCTTTATTGATATTTATTGAGACCAAGAGAGACCTCGCCATGCACGCGCAACCGATGGACACCGCCCCCAAATCACAACGCCAATTGCATAAATTTGGTGGCAGCAGTTTAGCGAGCCCAGATTGTTATCGCCGTGTGGTCGATGTGCTGACGGGGCATGCAAAGGCGCACGACTTAATTGTGGTCTCTGCGGCGGGGAAAACGACCAATCAGCTCATTGCTTGGCTCGCTCAACTGGGCAAAGATGGCCGGTTGGCGCATGAGACCTTGCAAGGCGTTCGTGCCTTTCAGCAAGACTTGATTGAAAATCTGATCAACGGTGATCACAAACAACAGTTGGTTGATGCCTTATCTGCTGACATCGCGACGATCGCGTCGCTCGGGGAGACAGCGCTGAGCGACAGCGTACAAGCCGATGTGCAAGGGTTCGGAGAGGTTTGGTCGGCGCGTTTATTAGCCGCGCTGCTTAATCAGCAGTGTCGTCAGGCGGTGATGTTGGACTCGCGCCACTGTTTACGCGCGGAACGTGCAGCTCAACCCGAGGTCGATCGCGGCGCATCATGGCCACTATTACGACAGCAACTTTCTCAGCACACGCAATCTCACGTCGTGATTACGGGATTTATGGCGCAAAATCAAGCTGGGGAAACCGTGCTTTTGGGGCGTAACGGGTCAGATTATTCGGCCACGGTACTCGGTGCGTTAGCGGGGGTCCGCCGCGTGACTATATGGAGTGATGTTGCCGGTGTATACAGTGCGGATCCACGCCACGTCGAGAATGCTTGCTTGTTACCCTTAATCCGATTGGATGAAGCAGGCGAATTGGCACGCTTGGCGGCGCCCGTGCTTCATAGCCGTACTTTACAGCCAGTGGCGCAAAGTGCGACCGATCTGACCTTACGTTGTACCCAGGCCCCCGATAGTGGCTCGACCCATATAGAGCGTGTACTGGCTACCGGACGCGGGGCAAAAATCATTACATCTTTGGATGATGTGTGCCTATTGCAGTTTGATGTCGCCCGCGGGCAAGATTTTCAGGCAATTAAACAAGAGTTGAGCCGCATCCTCTCTCAGCTGAAAGTGCAACCACTGGCGACGGATTATCAAGATGATCAGTATCGTATCTTGCTGGCCTTTACGGCGGAGGTCGTGGCCTCGGTCATGGCCCAGATCCAGGATGCCGGGCTATCCGCGGAGTTGAAGCTGCGCGAAGGGTTTAATATGGTTGCTGCCGTCGGAGCCGGCGTGGTCAATAATCCCGTGCACTGTCATGGTTTTTATCAGCAGCTGAAGTCACAGCCTGTAGAGTTTATCAGTGAATCTGCATCTGGACTGAGCATGGTGGCGATTTTGCGTCAAGTGCATACGCCTGCCCTTGTGGCCAGCTTGCATGATGCGCTGTTCCAAGCCCAACGTCGCATTGGCTTGGTGTTGGTAGGAAAAGGAAACATTGGCGCGCGTTGGCTCAGCTTGTTTGCCGAGCAAAAATCGCACCTCGAAAAGCGTCATGGCAAGGAGGTGTCGCTGATTTCTGTGGTAGATAGTCGTAATCAATGGTTAGATTTTGCTGGCATCGATCCGATGCAGATCAGGGATGACTTTGATGACAATGGCACGCCATACTTTGATGATGAATGGTTAACACGCTTATTGAATCATCCTTATGATGATGTGGTGATTTTGGATGTCACTGCCAATACCTCACTGGCAGCTCTCTATCCGCGTCTCGCCGAGCATGGTTTTCATTTAATCTCCGCCAACAAAGAAGCCGGCGCGGCACCGGCCGAACAATACCATGCGATTCAACATGCGTTTGCGAAAACGGGGCGCCATTGGTTATATAACGCCACGGTAGGCGCTGGGCTGCCGATTAACTATGCGGTTCAAGACTTACGTGAAAGCGGTGATCATATCCTCGCACTCTCAGGGATCTTTTCCGGCACGTTATCCTGGCTTTTTTTGCAATTCACCGGCGAGGTCCCGTTCAGTGCTTTACTTGAACAGGCATGGCAGCAAGGACTAACTGAACCTGATCCGCGTGACGATCTGTCGGGTGCCGACGTGGTGCGTAAATTAGTGATTCTCGCAAGAGAGGCGGGCCTGTCATTGGAGCCCGAGCAGGTCAAGGTTGAGTCACTGATACCGCCAGCGCTGCAATCTTTGTCGTTAGATGCGTTTCTCGATAACGCCCATCAAATGGATGCGTGTTTACAGGAGCGATTGGAAAAAGCGCAGCAAGATCGCGCCGTGTTGCGCTATGTGGCGCGTCTAGAAGCCAATGGTAATGCGCAGGTGAGCTTAGAAACCTTACCGAGTGAGCATCCGCTGGCGCATCTACTGCCCTGTGATAATGTGTTTGCGATTGAAAGCCAATGGTATCGTGAAAATCCATTAGTGATCCGCGGACCGGGGGCGGGGCGGGATGTCACCGCTGGGGCGATACAATCGGATTTGAATCGCTTAATTGGGCGTCTTCACTAATGTCCTTTTAGTAAACGTGATCTTCGCAAACGTGAAAGCTGTCTTACTCCACATAAGACAGCTTTTTTTTATCTGAAGATCACGTTATATGACGCGCTTTTGGCTGCTGCTCTCGGTTGCTTCCTGCATGTTGACTATCTTCATAATACTATGAGTTCTTTTCATGGCCGAGATCGTTGACATTTCACCCAAATAACGACAACCTTTAGACATATGGACGTCTAAACGTATAAACCAAAAACGCACATCATCGCGAATAAAACCGGTTGCAGGGAGAGGGTATGAGCTATACGCACGCAGGCCACATTGATGCACTTAATCAGAATATTGCCGACTTAGACGGTGATATTAACGTCTCATTTGAGTTTTTTCCGCCCAGCACGCCCAGTATGGAAGAAACCCTCTGGAATTCCGTGCATCGCCTCAAAGGGCTTAAACCTAAGTTTATGTCAGTGACTTATGGCGCCAATTCTGGTGAGCGTGATCGCACCCATGACATCGTGAAAAGTATTCATGATCAAACGGGGGTCGCGGCGGCGCCCCATCTAACCTGTATCGATGCCACTGAAGATGAGCTGCGCCATATTGCCCGTGACTACTGGCAAAATGGTATTCGTGACATTGTGGCTTTGCGCGGAGACTTACCGTCGCCGGAGAAAAAGCCGACTATGTATGCGGCGGACTTGGTGCGGTTGCTCAAAGAAGAACATGACTTTGATATTTCTGTCGCCGCTTATCCTGAAGTGCACCCGGAAGCGAAAAGTGCGCAAGCGGACCTCATTAATCTGAAACGGAAAGTCGATGCCGGTGCCAGTCGTGCCATTACCCAGTTTTTCTTTGATGTGGAAAGCTACCTACGTTTTCGTGACCGCTGTGTGGCGGCGGGGATTGATGTCGAGATTGTGCCGGGGATTTTGCCCGTCTCCAACTTTAAGCAAGCTTCTCGGTTTGCGCAAATGACGCATGTGCGTGTCCCACAGTGGATGCACAAACAGTATCAAGGTCTTGAGGATGACCCTGTGACCCGGCAGATGGTCGGTGCCTCGATTGCTATCGATATGGTGCGCGTGCTCAGCCGTGAAGGAGTAAAAGATTTTCATTTTTATACCCTCAACCGGGCCGAATTGACCTATGCACTTTGCCATACTTTGGGGGTTCGCCCATTGGCTGTCGCACCTTAGCTAAACCGCTAAACCGCCAAACCGGTTTACCTTTAGCCAAAAAAAGCGCCCCGTTTCGTGGGGCGCCTAGGTTGCGAGTTGTGTTTATTGTTCTGATTAGGCGCTGGCGGCCAGCATCGTAAGCTCATCGCGCACTTCTTGCGCCCTGGCCATCCAAGCGCGACGTTGATGAATGCTGCGTCGTAATGCTAATCGCATAAGGCGTTGTTGTTGCGTTAATGATGTGGATTGACCGTAATCACGCTGCTCAAGCAGAGCATAATGATTAAGTAGTTGTTGTGATTCCGCAATCAAGTTAGTGATATGCTCGAGCATCGGCGCGGGATCCAAGACCTCACAGCTGAGTAGGCGTGCGACGTACTCGTCGCGAGGCGGGGCCAGCTTAGGCGCTTGGATAAACCACGCCTCTAACACCTCGGTGCCGACAGGGGTGATGGCATAGACTTTTCTACCTGGTTTGCCGACTTGCGGCTCAAGTCGATAGGTCACAGCACCTCGCTCGGCGAGCTTAGTCAGTTCACGATATACCTGTTGATGCTGCTTTCCACACATTACTGATAGTGGTAGAAAACGCCTTGGTAATATCATAACCCGTGGCTTCGCAGTTGCTGAGTACCGTCAGTATGACATGGGGAAGTGACATCTTTTATATCCACATTTATTGGTATAACAATCGGTTCGCATGAGTCGCCTATCTCGGGCTATTTTACTGCACTCAATGCTTGTTCAAGGTCGGCAATGATGTCATCAATATGCTCAATGCCGACACAAAGACGGATCATTTCTGGGGTCACCCCGGCCTTCGCTTGCTCTTGCGCATTCAGTTGACGATGGGTGGTAGAGGCGGGATGGCAAGCAAGTGACTTAGCATCACCAATATTGACCAGGCGTTTAAATACATTCAGCGCATCATAAAACTGTACCCCCTCATCAAAGCCACCTTTTAAGCCGAAAGACAGCAGTGATGCGGGCAATCCGCCGCGGATAAGCGACTGGGCACGTTGGTAATGAGGATGAGTTTGTTGACCGGCATAGTTCACCCATGCCACCGCTGGATGACTGGCAAGGTAATCCGCCACCGCTTTGGCATTCTCGCAGTGACGCTCCATACGCAGGCTCAAGGTTTCGAGACCTTGCATCAACATAAAGGCGTTCATCGGCGATAAGGCGGCGCCGCTGTTACGCAAAGGCACGGTACGCGCGCGGGCAATAAATGCCGCCGGGCCAAAGGTATCGCTATAGACCACGCGTGATACGCCGGCTCGGGCTGTGAAAATTGCGGGAAGCGGGCTTGATGTGCCACCCAATCAAAGGTGCCGCCATCAACGATCATACCGCCTAGGGTGGTGCCATGGCCGCCAATGTATTTGGTTAGCGAGTGCACCACGATATCGGCGCCATGTTCAATCGGTTTGCATAGCACGGGCGTGGCCACGGTATTGTCGACCACCAAAGGGACACCGTGCGCGTGGGCAACCTTGGCAAGACCGGGGATATCGGCAATATTGCCGGCCGGATTACCAACTGATTCGCAATACACCGCTTTGGTATTGGCATCAATCAGCGCTTCAATCGCACTGGCGTCGTCACTTTGGGCAAAACGTACTTCAATGCCTTGTTCGGGGAGCATATGAGCAAACAAGGTATAGGTGCCGCCGTAAAGCTGTGGTGTGGCGACGATGTTATCACCGGCCTTGGCCAGGGTTTGGATTGCATAGGTAATTGCCGCGGCGCCAGCACTGACGCATAGGCCTGCGATACCGCCCTCTAATGCCGCCACACGTTGTTCTAATACATCGTTGGTGGGATTCATGATCCGCGAATAGATATTGCCCGGCACATCGAGGTTAAACAGATCAGCACCATGTTGGGCGTTATCAAACTCATAGGCGACGGTTTGATAGATGGGGGTAGCGACTGATTTGGTGGTCGGATCGGTCTGATAACCGTGATGAATCGAGAGGGTTTCGTCTTTCATGGCAATTCCTTTGCGTTTTCCTTTGCGTTGTTAAATCGCGTCACCGCGACCTTCCATAGTAATAATACTATCAATGTAACAGCAAGCCTTAGACGTGGCTATGGATAAAAAATCTCGCGTGTGCGTCGGTTTCTATTCGCTCGCTTGATACAAAAAAAAGCCGCACCCGAGGGTACGGCTTGAGTCGATTAGCCAGTGTTACGCAGGCCTGCGGCAATGCCCGCGATGGAGATCATCAAGGCATCGTCAAGCGACTGATCGTCCTCTTCACATTGCCGTGTACGGTATAACAGCTCAGCTTGCAGCATATTCAGTGGCTCGACGTAAATATTACGTAAGCGAATCGCCTCAGCGCCCCATGGGTTTTGCTCCATCAGGTTATCGCTGTTTTCCACCGCCAAAATCACTTGAATGTCTTGGCGTAATTGATCGCGGAGTGATTCACCCAAAGGCCAGAGGCTTTCATCGACCAAACGCTGATCATAGTATTTGGCAATATCGAGGTTGGTTTTGGTAAACACCATCTCCAGCATGCCAAGCCGGGTGGAGAAGAATGGCCACTCACGACACATTTCTTCTAGCTGGGCTTTATGGCCTTTGGAAATGGCATGATCGATCGCTTGTCCAGCGCCTAGCCAAGCCGGAAGTAAGAGGCGATTTTGACTCCAGGCGAAAATCCAAGGAATTGCCCGTAAGCTTTCCACCCCGCCTTGCGGGTTGCGCTTAGAAGGGCGCGATCCCAGTGGCAGCTTGCCTAACTCAAGCTCTGGTGTGGTGGAGCGGAAGTAAGGCACAAATTGCTCATGGCCGCGAACCACATCGCGATAGGCTTGGCAAGAAATGTCACTCAAGGTATCCATCAGCGCACGCCACTCTTGTTTGGGCTCTGGTGGCGGTAGCAGGTTAGCTTCCAAAATGGCGCTGGTGTAGAGGTTCAAACTGTTGACCGCGACATCGGGCAGCCCCAGTTTAAAGCGGATCATCTCGCCTTGTTCGGTGACACGGAGGCCACCTTTTAAACTACGAGGGGGCTGTGACAACAAGGCGGCATGGGCGGGCGCACCGCCACGGCCTACGGTGCCGCCACGGCCATGGAAGAGAGTTAAATCAACCCCTTGGTCATCGCATAAGTTGACCAGCGCTTCCATGGCGCGATATTGCGCCCAACCGGCTGCCATCACCCCGGCATCTTTAGCTGAGTCCGAATAGCCTATCATCACCATTTGGAAGTTCTGAGTAAAGCCACGGTACCAATCAATCGCCATGAGCTCGCCAATGACTGATTCCGCGTTGTTCAGGTCGTCCAAGGTTTCGAATAACGGGCACACATCCATGCGGAATGGGCAGCCGGCTTCTTGGAGTATCAAATGCACCGCCAGCACGTCCGAGGCGGTCCTCGCCATTGAAATCACATAGGCACCCAGCGCTTCACGCGGCTGCTGGGCAATCACCCGGCAGGTGTCGATCACTTCTTTGACGTCATCCGACGGGGTCCAATCACGGGGTAATAGCGGCCGTTTCGAGGACAATTCACGGATCAAAAAGGCTTGTTTGTCTTGCTCGCTCCATTGCGCGTAATCGCCCATCCCCAAATAGCGGGTCACTTCTGAGAGCACATCGGCATGACGAGTGCTTTCTTGGCGAATATCGAGCTTGATTAAGTGAACGCCAAAACATTGCACGCAGCGAAGCAAATCAAGCAACTTGCCGTCGGCAATAATGCCCATACCGCATTGGTGGAGTGACTGGTAACACGCCAGTAATGGCTGCCACAGCTGCTGGGTGTCGGTCAGAATGCCCTGTGATGACGTGCGCTCGCCTTTCAGCTTGGCATCTAAATAACTTAATGTGTGATTGAGCTGACTGCGCAGCGTTTTCAAGATCGCGCGATACGGTTCGTGCGCCTCGCCGGCCATCTCGCGCACGGTGTCATCACACTGAGTCATCGACAGTTCGCTGATCAGATCTTGCACATCACGCAAATACAGGTCGGCGGCTTTCCAGCGTGAAAGCAGCATCACTTCACGGGTGACCTCGCTGGTGACATACGGGTTGCCGTCGCGATCGCCGCCCATCCAAGAGGAGATTTGTACTGGCTTGGCATCAATGGGCAAGTTGATGTCTAAGTGGCTCTCAAGCTGCTGATCGAATTGGCGTAAAAATGCGGGCACTGCTTGCCATAATGAATTTTCAATCACCGCGAAGCCCCACTTGGCCTCGTCGAGCGGTGTCGGGCGTTCTTGGCGAATCACATCGGTATGCCAGGCTTGTGCAATCAACTGTTCAAGGCGTTTCTCGGTTTTGGCTCGCTCGTCGGCGCCTAAATAGTCGCTCAGCTCGAGTTTGGATAAGCATTTATTGATTTGCACCAAGTTATGAATGGTGGTGCGGCGCGCAATTTCAGTGGGGTGCGCGGTCAGGACTAACTCAATTTTTAAATCGGCGATCGCCTTCTGCGCGTCATTGGCATCAATCTCACCTTGGCTGACGCGTCGGAGCAGGTTATCAATCGCATCGGGGCTACACTCATGGGTGTCAGATTGGCGCGACACCGTATGGTATTGCTCAGCAATATTAGTCAGATTCAAAAATTGGCTAAAGGCGCGGGCAACCGGAAGCAGTTGGTCTGCGGGTAAGTTTTGCAGCACGGTTTTCAGCTTAGCATGGTCATCCTGATTACCTGCTGCAGCCGATTTTGAGAGCTGACGAATTTCCTCAACTTTTTCTAAAAGTGCGGGGCCATGGGCATCTTCAATGGTGTTGCCCAGCAGATGGCCAAGCATACTGACGTTACTTTTTAAGGCAGAGTACTTTTCGTTCATAGCGTATCCATTCTGTAACAAAGTTACATCCTACTGTGACTGTAAAGACCCAATCTAGCGAATGTTGCGTGATCGGGTCAACTTAACCGCAAGTTAGCGCGAAAACTGGCTATCGGATTTGATGCTTATCATAGAGCTACCTCAAAAGATGAAAAAAAGTTTCAGCTTTCATGTTTGCTAGCGTCTAGAGGGTTTCTTCGCGCTCGTCATCGTGGGTTTTTCTCGTAAATGACGACCGTGTTATTTGCATGGTTAGGTGGAATTATTGCTCTAATATGAATGAATAGACATTAAAAGTGATTTTTTACGCTTTTGGGGGTTGACGGGTAAACGGGAATGCGATAAAAAATAACCATTCACTATTTATGAATAAAAATATTTTCTAAGAAGAGTCGACCATGATACTAGGTACCGCCAAACACAATACCCTTGCCCTTCGACGACGCTAGCCTGCTTTGCGTGGCTATCCGCTACGCCCTCGACACTTCGCTGCCCCGCAGCACGCCTTAAATATCCATAAAGAGAGACACCCATGACACTTAACACCATTATTGTCGGTGCCAGTGGCTACACAGGAGCCGAGCTTGTCGCCCTTGTCCATCGCCATCCGCAATTGCACTTGGCCGGTTTATATGTCTCGGCAGGCAGTGAAGACGCTAATCGTCCTGTGAGCGCGTTGCACGGGCAACTGCGTGGCGTGGTGGATATGCCACTGATGCCATTGTCCTCGCCACAGGATGTCGCCAAGCAAGCTGATGTGGTGTTTTTAGCCACCGCGCATGCGGTCAGTCATGAATTGGCGCCGGTTTTTCTGGCTCAAGGTTGCGTGGTGTTTGATTTGTCGGGGGCGTATCGGGTCAATCAAGCCGATTTTTATCCCGAACACTACGGTTTTGCGCACCAATCGCCGACATGGCTTGAGCAAGCCGTGTATGGCTTGGCCGAGTGGCAGGGTGAGGCATTGCAAGCAGCGCAGCTAGTCGCCGTACCTGGGTGTTACCCCACCGCCAGTCAATTAGCGCTCAAACCTGTGCTGGATGCAGGCTTGTTGGATAAACAAATGTGGCCGGTGATTAATGCTACCAGCGGCGTGACGGGCGCGGGGCGCAAAGCGAGTCTGACCAACAGTTTTTGCGAAGTGAGCCTGCATGCCTACGGGGTGTTTTCTCATCGTCATCAGCCAGAGATTGCCGCACACCTAGATACGCCGGTGATTTTCACCCCGCACCTTGGCAGCTACAAACGCGGCATTCTTGCCACCATTACCGCCAAATTAGCGCCAGGTGTTAGTGAGGCGGAGGTGGGGAAGGCACGTCTCTCACGCCTATCAAGAGGCGCCTTTGGTACGGGTGCTTCCTGCCGGTGAGGTGGCCAAGCTACACGCGGTGCAACATACCGGCTTTTGCGATATTGGCTATCAGGCCGCGCGTGGGCATCTGATCCTTACCAGTGCGATTGATAATTTACTTAAAGGCGCGGCCAGCCAAGCCGTGCAGTGTTTAAACCTGAAGTTTGGCTTTGCCGAAACTACCGCGATTGTCTAGGAGAAACGGATGAAAACGCCATTAGTGATTAAATTAGGCGGTGCGGCACTGAGCTGCGGCGAGACCCTCGCCAAGGTTTTCGGCGCGATCAATACCTATCGCAGTGAGGCGGAGCGCCCGTTAGTGCTGGTGCATGGTGGCGGCTACTTGGTCGATGATCTGCTCAAAAAGCTCAACCTCACCAGTGTGAAAAAACAAGGCTTACGGGTCACGCCCACCGACCAGATTGATTATGTCACCGGTGCGTTGGCAGGGACAGCAAACAAGTTGCTGTTAGCCGAAGCGCGTAAGGCGAAGATTAAAAGCTGTGGCTTGAGCTTGGCCGATGGTGGCCTGTGTCAGGTCAGCCAGTTGGATCCTGAGCTGGGTGCGGTGGGAGAAGCCAGCGCCGGCGATCCCAGCCTGCTGCAGGCGGTACTGGCCGCAGATTGTGTCCCCATTATTAGCTCGATTGGTATCAGTGACCAAGGTGAGCTGATGAACGTTAATGCCGACCAAGCAGCGGTCGCGGTGGCGACCACTCTCGGGGCGGAGCTAGTGCTGCTGTCAGATGTCAGTGGTGTGTTGGATGGCAAAGGCCATCTGCTGCCCTGTTTGACCGAGCTGGATGCGCAACACCTGATAGAAAAAGGCGTGATCACCGATGGCATGGTGGTCAAGGTCAACGCGGCGTTTGCCGCCGCCCGCGAACTGGGTAAACCGGTGGAGATTGCCACTTGGCGTTACCCAGAAAAACTCACCCAATTATTCGATGGCCAGCAAATCGGCACCCGGTTTAGCGCCAGTTAATAAGACGTATAACGACGCTACTCAAACCGTCGCATCATGATTTAAGGAGAACAAGATGAGCAAAGTCAACAAAGTGGTACTGGCCTATTCGGGTGGATTGGATACCTCGGCCATCATTCCCTGGCTAAAAGAACACTATGACTGTGAAGTCGTCGCCTTTGTCGCCGACGTCGGTCAAGGCGAGCAAGAGCTCGAAGGCATTGAGCAAAAAGCGCTCGCTTCGGGGGCATCACAGTGTTTTATCGCCGATCTAAAACACGAAATGGTGGCGGATTATATTTATCCCAGCCTGAAAACCGGTGCGGTGTATGAAGGCAAGTACCTACTTGGCACCTCGATGGCGCGTCCTATCATTGCCAAAGCGCAGGTCGCGTGCGCCCTCGAGGTCGGCGCGGATGCGCTTTGCCACGGCTGTACCGGAAAGGGGAACGATCAAGTCCGTTTTGAGAGCACCTTCTCCGCGCTGGCGCCGCAGCTGAAAGTGATTGCGCCTTGGCGTGAGTGGGATCTCACCAGTCGTGAAGCCCTGCTCGATTACTTGGCCGCCCGTGATATTCCGTGCACGGCGAGCCTTGAGAAAATCTATTCACGTGATGCCAATGCTTGGCACGTCTCAACCGAAGGCGGCGTGTTAGAAGATACCTGGACGGCGGCCAACCAAGATTGCTGGGTATGGACTGTCGCGCCGGAAGAGGCGCCCAATACGCCCGAGTTTGTCACCTTGGGAGTACAAAGCGGGGAAGTGGTCTCGGTCGATGGTGAATCCATGTCGCCTTATGACGTGCTAACGCTATTGAATGACAAAGGTGCCGAACATGGCGTGGGACGGATTGATATCGTTGAGAACCGTTTGGTGGGGATGAAATCCCGCGGCTGCTACGAAACCCCGGGTGGCACCATCATCATGGAAGCACTGCGCGGCGTTGAACAATTGGTGCTGGATAAAGAGAGTTATCAGTTCCGTGAGGAACTCGGTTTAAAAGCCTCTCACCTGATTTATGATGGGCGTTGGTTTACGCCACTTTGTCAGTCGATTGTTGCCGCGGCCAATTCTCTCGCCGCACCGGTAACGGGCGAGGTGGTAATCAAGCTCTATAAAGGGCAAGCGACGGTGGTACAAAAGCGCTCGACCAATAGCTTGTACTCGGAAGACTTTGCCACCTTCGGGGATGACGATGTCTACGATCACAGCCACGCCGAAGGCTTTATCCGTTTGTATTCGCTGTCGAGCCGGATTCGGACACTGAACAAACAAAAACAATCCTAATTAAAAAAGCATCGTGAGCAGTAAGGAGAGACAGCATGGCATTATGGGGCGGACGCTTTAGTCAAGCAGCAGACAAACGGTTTCAAGCGTTTAATGATTCGCTGCGCTTTGACTATCGCTTAGCAGAGCAAGACATTGTGGGCTCCATTGCTTGGTCGAAAGCCTTGCGTTCAGTGGGCGTGCTGAGTGATGACGAGCAACAGCAATTGGAGCTGGCGCTCAATGAGCTCAAGCTGTCGGTGATGGAAAACCCTGAGCAGATCTTAAACTCAGAGTCCGAAGATATTCACAGTTGGGTCGAGCAGCAACTGATCGATAAAGTCGGGGATTTGGGCAAAAAGCTGCATACCGGGCGCTCACGCAACGATCAGGTGGCCACGGATCTCAAACTGTGGTGTCGCCAGCAAGGCCAGCAAATCTTGCTGTCTCTCGATAAGCTTCAGCAGCAGCTGGTGGATGTGGCGGGTCAGCACCATGGTACCGTGCTGCCTGGCTACACCCACTTGCAGCGTGCACAACCTGTGACCTTTGCCCATTGGTGTCTGGCCTATCTGGAGATGTTTGAGCGTGATACCACGCGTTTGCAAGATGCGCTTAGTCGCTTGGATACCTGCCCACTCGGATCGGGGGCGCTGGCAGGCACCGCGTACCCGATTGATCGCGATGCCTTGGCACAAAACCTGGGATTTAGACGGGCCACCCGTAATAGTTTGGATTCGGTCTCGGACCGCGATCATGTGATGGAGATGATGTCTGCTGCATCCATGTCGATGTTGCATCTGTCACGGATGGCCGAAGACATGATCTTCTATAACTCGGGCGAGTCCGGGTTTATCGAGCTGGCCGATACCGTCACCTCAGGCTCGTCGCTGATGCCACAGAAGAAAAACCCCGATGCGTTAGAACTGATACGTGGTCGAACGGGTCGGGTGTATGGTTCCTTGTCGGCAATGATGATGACAGTGAAAGCCTTGCCGCTGGCCTACAACAAGGACATGCAAGAAGACAAAGAAGGGCTATTCGATGCCATGGACACCTGGCATGACTGCTTAGACATGGCGGCCCTGTGCTTTGAAGGCATCACCATCCATAAAGACAAAACCTTGCAAGCGGCGCAGCAAGGTCATGCCAATGCGACCGAGCTGGCCGATTATTTGGTGAGCAAAGGGATCCCGTTCCGTGAAGCCCACCATATTGTTGGCGTGGCGGTGGTGTCAGCCATTGAGCAAGGGTGTGCGCTGGAAGCGCTGCCGCTAGAAACCTTGCAGCAATTCTCACCGGTGATTGAAGATGATGTGTATGCCATGCTCACGATTGAATCCTGCTTGGCCCAACGTCGGGCACTGGGAGGGGTGGCACCTGAGCAGGTCAGCTTTGCTATTCAAGAAGCGCAAAAGCGCTTGGATAAGCGCTTTACCCCCAAAGTCACCGGTGCGCTCGGCGCGGCTCACCGATTTGGATACCATTGAAGGCATGGTGGTGTATTGGGCGAAATTGGGGGAGAACTTACCGCGCGACCGTCATGAATTAGTGCGTAATATTGGCCTGTTTGCGGTATCTGAGCATCAAGGGGATTTGACCGGCTGCGGATCGCTGTATATTTACGACTCAGGCTGGCAGAAATTCGCTCCTTAGGGGTTGAAGCGGGCTGGCAGCGCCAAGGACACGGCACGGCGTTGATGATGCACTTGATTAAAAAAGCCAAGCAAATGGCGATTGAGCAAGTCTTTGTCCTCACCCGGGTGCCCGAGTTTTTCACCCAGTTGGGCTTTACCTCAGTGTCGAAATCGCAATTGCCAGAGAAAGTGATGAAAGATTGTGAAATCTGTCCGCGCTTCCACGCCTGTGATGAAGTGGCTCTGACCTATAACATTGCGGGACCGGCGACGATCTCGACCTTCTCACATGCAGAGATTGAGTGAAAAAGTGTGGGGCGGCTTTAGGGCCGCTTTCTGTTGCGCCGAAACGGATAAATCAGCAAATGAAGCAGCAGCAGCGCGCTGGCACTGCCAGCGGCGAACAGTAATGCGATCGATTCAACTTGCCGTGGCGTGTCGGCATAGGCCCACCACCAAAACGGCCAAAGTATGGCAGAAATGACAGCAAGTTGGGTCATACAGCGCGTGCAGCGTCCTAACTTCTGCTTCCAAATGCCAGATTGACAATATTTACAAGCCATATGGGCTCTCTTGGTCAGTGAGGGCGATACGCCATTGTGGCGCAGTGAGTCGTTGGATACAAAAAAGCCTCCACGAAGGAGGCAAAAGGTAAGCAAGTGCTTGGGGAAGCAACAGGCATTGCCTGTAAAGCGCCGAGCGTTCGGCGAAAAGGGCAGTGAATTAGCAGCCTGGGCCGCAATCCATGCAGTGTTTGATCATCTCTGGGCCGAGTTTGAGTTTGGCGTTGACATCACGCAGCGCGGTACGTACCCCTTCTTCAATCACTGGGTGATAAAAGGGCATATCCAACATTTGCGAAATGGTCATTTGGTTTTGGTGAGCCCAGGCGAGTAAGTGTGCTAAGTGCTCGGCGTTCGGCCCAATCATTTCTGCGCCCAAGAAACGCCCTGTGCCTTGCTCGGCATAAACATGCAATAAGCCTTTATTGCGTAGCATGACCCGTGAGCGACCTTGTCCCTCAAAGGAAACCACACCGATTTCAAAACAGCCACATGGGCCGAGACGATCGGTAATTGCTTTATAGCTTTCGCCCACCATCGCAATTTGCGGGTCGGAGAAGACCGCGGATAGCTTGCTACGGCGCAGTCCCGCACGGATATCTTTGCCGCGCCCCGCGTTGTCACCGGCAATTCTGGCTTGGTCAGCCGCTTCGTGCAGCAGTGGAATTTGGTTGTTAGCATCACCGGCAATAAAAATGTGCGGTGCGGTGGTTTGCAGGGTGTAACTATCGGCAACCGGCACCCCGCGGGCATCCACTTTGATGCTGGTCGCGTCAAGGTTAAGTTTGTCGACATTGGGGCGACGACCGGTGGCGGCAACCACGTAATCAACCCAACGCAACTGGCTTTCGCCGTTTTTGTCGCAGTAACGGATTTGGACCTTATCACCTTCACGGATCATCTCTTCAACCTTGGCATCGGCATCGAGATAAAACTCCTCGCTGAAGGTTTTATCCGCATATGCCATGATATCTGGGTCGGTGAGTGGACCCACTTGGCCGCCGACGCCAAACATAGTCATCTCGACACCGAGGCGGTGTAACGCTTGACCCAGTTCAAGGCCAATCACGCCCGGACCAAACACGGCGACCGATTCAGGTAAGTCATCCCATTCGAAAATATCATCGTTAACCACCAAACGATCACCGAGGTGATTCCAGGCCTCGGGCCAGCTCGGACGCGAGCCGGTCGCAATCACAATGCGGTCAGCATGGATAGTGGTGTGATCGTCAACCATCAAGGTATGATCATCGACAAAACGTGCATAGCCATCGATTTTGTCTTGGGCGGGGATGTCGTCGACACTTTCCAATACAAAGCCGACAAAGCGATCACGCTCGCGTTTAACCCGATCCATTACCTCACGACCATTTATCTCGGTACTTCCGCTTGGGTAGACACCAAAACCGGGCGCTTTGTCGATATGGTGCGCCGCTTCGGCGGCCGCAATTAACAGTTTGGATGGCATGCAGCCAACACGTGCACAGGTGGTGCCATACGGGCCGCCTTCAATCATCACCACGCTATCTGTCTGTGCTTTTGCCGCGCGATAGGCACCGAGTCCGGCGGTCCCGCCACCAATCACAGCCACATCAACCGTTAATGTCTTCATTGCTTTCTCCTGGGAAAATAACGGGCGGCAAGGCTGCCGCCCAAACAGCGGATTACTGGTTTAGGTAAGTGTCGAGCTCTTCGCTGCCACCGATGTGACGGCCACCGATAAATACTTGTGGCACCGTGGCACGGCCGGTGACTGCGCGTAAAGAGACCGTGGTGGCATCTTTACCGAGGATGATTTCTTCGAACTGAAGTCCTTCATCGATCAGTGCTTGTTTTGCTTTGGCACAGAATGGGCAGCCTGGCTTGCTAAACACGGTGATCGAGTCTTGCAGTTTATGCTCAGGAGCAATATAGCCCAGCATGGTGTCGGCATCAGAGACCTTGAACGGGTCACCTGGTTCGTTTGGCTCAACAAACATTTTTTCGACCACGCCGTTTTTTACCAGCATGCTGTAGCGCCATGAGCGTTTGCCAAAGCCAAGATCATTTTTGTCGACCAGCATGTCCATGCCATCGGTGAACTCACCGTTACCATCAGGTAGTACATGGATGTTGTCAGCATCTTGGTCGGCTTTCCATGCGTTCATTACAAAGGTGTCATTGACCGAGACACAAACGATGTCATCAACGCCGTGTTGTTGAAAGACAGGGTACAGCTCGTTATAGCGTGGCAGATGCGAAGAAGAACACGTCGGGGTGAACGCGCCTGGCAGGCTGAACACAATGACGGTTTTGTTGGCAAAGATGTCATCGCTGGTCACGTCTTTCCACTGATCGCCTTCGCGAGTGCGGAAGGTTACTTGTGGTACTGGCTGGCCTTCTTTGGTTGCTGTCATGAATCGTTCCTTTTGTTTTCAATTAAAGTTGTTAAGCGAGAAGTGACTCGCTGTGTTTTGATGGGTCTAGTATTGCTAAATAAGATTGATAGCTCTAATCGCTTGATGCTATGGTTTTGATAGTTATCCCCTATAGAAGAGACAACGATGAACATTCGTGACTTGGAGTATTTGGTTGCGTTGGCTGAACACCGACATTTTCGCAAAGCCGCTGAGGCTTGCTTTGTCAGCCAGCCGACCTTGAGTGGCCAAATTCGTAAACTGGAGGATGAACTCGGCGTCAGCTTACTTGAGCGTACCAGTCGTCGGGTTTTGTTCACCGATGCCGGTATGAGGTTAGTACAGCAAGCACGTAACGTATTGCGGGAAGTCACAATTTTAACCGAATTGGCCAGTGAGCAAGGTGAAAGTATGACCGGCCCCCTACATATTGGTTTTATTCCCACCGTGGGGCCGTATCTATTACCCAAAATCATTCCGATGTTGCGAGATTGTTTCCCAGATTTAGAGCTGTTTATTCATGAGGGACAAACCCAGCAACTGGTTCAGCAGTTGGAAGAAGGAAAGCTCGATTGCGTTATCCTGGCCTCTGTCGAAGAAACACAGCACCTTAAAGAGCTGCCACTCTATGATGAGCCGATGTTGCTTGCGGTCAACGAAAAGCACCGGTTGGCGGAATGTGCTGAAGTTGCGCTTGATGTGTTAGACGGGGAAACCTTGTTGATGCTGGGCGATGGCCACTGTTTGCGCGATCAAGCCATGGGCTTTTGTTTTAAAGTCGGTGCGCAAGAGGATCAACGTTTCCGCGCGACCAGTCTAGAAACGTTACGCAACATGGTGGCCGCAGGAAGTGGGATTACCTTATTGCCTCAGCTGTCCGTGCCTGCCGATAAACGCGATGGTGTGGTGTATATACCCATTACGTCACCGACGCCGTCGCGACAAATCACGCTCGATTATCGCCCTGGCTCGCCGCTACGAGGACGATATGAACAGCTTGCGGACGCCATTGGTGGCCAGATGACCGCGATAATGAGCGGCTTAAATCACCGCTAACACAAGATACTGGCATTGAGGGGACAACGCCCACGGATGTGGGCGTTGTGGTTTAAGCGTTTATCGAGTTAAAACAAGGATTCCGTGCTGGACTCGTAAATGTTGCCATCTGACTGATCCGATACATATTCTGTCGGCTCGGTGCCTTTGATAAAGTACTCAAACATCGAGGTATGATCGGTTTTTCTTGTCAGCAGTCCGGTCTCGCGATCGATCCGTACTTTGACTATGCCGGACGGCACCACTTTATTTTGCTCTGGTACATCCGCAAGAGCATGCTGCATAAAGTCAATCCAAGCAGGTTCTGCGGTTTTCGCGCCAGATTCCGCCCCATAAATCGGTTGGCGCTCGTCGCCTAAATTAGCATTGCGAGTGGTGCGACCGAGTTCACGCGAATGATCATCAAAGCCAACCCAAACCGTGGTGACGATACCTGGGCCATAGCCAGTGTACCAAGTGTCTTTGGAGTCATTGGTGGTCCCGGTTTTACCACCGATATCGCGACGTTTAAGCGCTTGAGCGCGCCAGCCCGTGCCGTTCCAACCGGTGCCATAACGCCAATCGCCGCCGCCCCAAATGTTGCTTTGCATCATTTCGCGCACCAAGAACGCATTTTGTTCATCAATCACTTGCTTGGCATTGCGCGGTGTTGGTTGGTCACTGCCATTGTCCGTCAATAAGTTTTGCTCATTAAACGGGTCAGCCTTTTCCGGTTTGCGCTCACAGTGGTCGCATATAACCGGTGGGTTGGCACGATAGATCTCCGCTCCAAAGGGGGTTTCGACCCGATCAATGATAAAGGCTCCATAAAATAGCCGCCATTGGCAAACACGCTAAAGCCTTGTGCCATTTCGACGGGGGTTAAGCTGCCTGCCCCCAGAGCAATCGCTTCAGCGCGCGGTAGGTCGTCACGTTGGAAACCAAAACGCGTGAGGAAGTCCAGCGTATCGTCGAGCCCCACTCGGCGGAGTACTCGCACCGCCATGACGTTTTTCGACTGGGCTAATCCCAATCGGGCGCGCGTCGGGCCGGCATAGCGTGGCGGTGAGTTTTTAGGACGCCATGCCACCCCTTGGCTGCGATCCCAACGGTTAATGGGCGCGTCATTGATAAGGCTGGCTAGCGTCATTCCCTCATTGACTGCGGCGGAGTAAATAAATGGCTTGATACTTGAGCCCACTTGGCGAACTGACTGTGTGGCACGGTTAAACTTGGAGTGGACAAAGTTAAACCCACCGACCAAGGCTTTGATTGCCCCCGTTGACGGAGACATAGAAACTAAGGCCGTATTGGTGGTAGGTACTTGCGCCAAATGCCAGCTGTCATTGACGCGACGAATAAACACTTGCTGGCCACTGGCGAGGAACTCGTCAGCACGTTTGGGCGCTGGGCCTTGGCGACTATCAGTAATATAAGGTCGCGCCCAGTCTAGCCCTTTCCAAGGCAGTTCGATTTCACGGCCATTGGGCCAATAACCTGAGCCGATTGCGCTTGGACATCGGTCACGACCGCAGGCTCCAAGGGGCCGTAACTGGGTTGCTTGGCAAGGTGATCAACAATACGTTGATGTTGCCAGCGTTCGCTAGGTGCTTGCCAAAGCGTGGCTACTGGACCACGAAAACCATGGCGTCTGTCATAGGCGAGGATATTCTCTATGGCGGCGTGATTGGCCGCGCGCTGCATATCCGCATCCACACTGGTGAAAATACGTACCCCTGAGGTGTAGGCATCATCGCCAAGCGCATCGACCGCCCAAGCCCTGGCCATTTCAGCAACATAGGGTGCTGAGAGTTCTATTTCGGCGCCATGGTAGCTGGCGACAATAGGCTCATTTTTCGCTTGCTGGTATTCCGCATTAGAAATGTAGCCCTCATTCAACATCCGGCCGAGCACTACGTTCCGTCGCTCGGTTGAGCGTGAAAGCGAGTAAAGTGGGTTCATGGTGGAGGGCGCTTTGGGTAACCCCACGATCACGGCCATTTCGCTTAAGGTCAGTTGATCTAAGGTTTTGCCAAAATACACGTGCGCGGCTGCCCCTACGCCATAAGAGCGATACCCCAAGAAGACTTTGTTGAAATAGAGCTCAAGGATCTCTTCTTTACTGAGCAATTGTTCGATATGCACCGCGATAAAAATTTCTTTTATCTTGCGCATAATTCGCTTTTCGTTGGTCAGGAAGAAGTTTCGTGCCAGCTGTTGGGTGATGGTGCTGGCACCTTGCTTGGCACTGCCAGACATGGCGACAACCGCCGCGGCACGAACAATACCAATAGGATCAATGCCTGGGTGTTGATAAAAGCGGCTATCTTCGGTGGCAATTAAGGCATCAATCATGGGTTGAGGTATATCCTCGAGTTTGACTGGAATACGCCGTTTTTCGCCGAATTGCGAGATTAACTCACCATCTGCGCTATAGACCTGCATCGGAGTTTGTAGCTCAACATCTTGCAATGTCGCCACATCGGGGAGGTCGGGTTTCACATAAAGGTAAAACCCAAAGATTGTTGTGACTCCAAGCACTGTGCAAACCAGTGCAAAGATAAGCAAACGCTTTATGAACTTCACCTGAGATTTCCCGTTTCGTTGCCGTTTAGCCGTTTAATAATCATACGTGAGTAGTATAAAGGCACCAGCATAAAAAATAACCCGTGATGAGGACAGTTTTGTAAATACTGACCTTACTCTGACGTTGGAGCCTAACACGAAATGATTCCAAGTTCGGCAGTTTTAGGTATCGCTTTGGGCCAAACGGAAAGCCACGCGATTGCGCTATGCCTGTCCTCTTCATCCCTCAAGGTTTCCGGGCATCATATCTTGACCGCTGGTGATGAAGACACCCTGACAACCACGATGAAAACGCTCAAAGACGCACTATTGAGCCGAGTATCCTGGTATCAACGTTTGTCACCGAGTGTGGTGGTAGGCGTTGAGGATGACACCGTGATCAGTAAGACCCTGATGGCAGCCGATGTGGATGATCCTCTCGAGCAGGAAGCCGTGGTCGGACAAGCATTAGGCATGGCGCTCAATATGGAAATTAGTGGTCTTTTCTTCGATTTCACCAAACAGCATGCGTTGAACCATCAGCCAGGACAGGCGCAGTACCAGGTAGTGGCCTGTCGCCAACAGACACTCACGCCAATACTTTCGGCGTTGAAAGACGTGGGATTAAAGGTAAGTGTTGTCGATACGCAGCAGCATGGGCTGCAAGCAGTTTATGATGCGTTGATAGGTCACTACCAACCACAGACTTCACCGCTATGGCTACATCTTGATGCCGGCAAGTTGACGGCGGTGCGCGCGTTATCCGATGGCGGGCTGTACCAACAATCTTTGACCGTCGCAATGCCGCTAGGAGGATCTGGCTCAGAAGGCGAGGCAACGGCGTCCTCTCACGTTCTACAACAACATTTGGATCATGCCTATCAACGCGTGGAGAGCGAACACGCGGTGCCTATCTCAACCCTATGGCTAAGCGGTCACTGGCCCAGCGACATTCTCTGCCCCTCATCTGCACAAGTGTGTTTATTCAACCTGGCGAACCCTTTGGCGCGCCCTCTCTAGCCTCATGCTTGCTCGGCGCTTGGGCTTGCGCTCCGAGGAGCGGGCGGTTCATGAGGATTAACTTACTCCCCTGGCGCGCGCAAGTGCAACGTCGACAGGCACGCCATTTTATCCTGCAAACCCTTGTGGTTGTGGGGAGCGCACTGATCATCGGAATGGGATTCATCCAGTGGCAGCATTATCAGATAGCGGGGCAGCAACACCGTAATCAACAACTTGAACAAGGCATCACGCAGTTTAAACAAACCTTAGTGCGCTTTGAGCAACAAGACACTAAACGTCGCGCCTTGCAATCACGGCTCGGGTTGGTCAATCAACTGCAAAGACAGCGTAATAATGTCACTGAGGTGCTCAACTTTATACCGACGGTGATGCCTGCTGGTGCCTATTTAACCCGGTTGGCACAACAAAAAGGCCATATCCGTTTAGAAGGGTGGGTGAATTCAAACGCAGAGCTCGCGCGTTTGCTGGCCGCGTTGGAAGCGCAGCAAGCGGTAGAGGGGCTCGATATCGATACCGTAGTGACGGGTGATCACACCGTCGGGCCCAATAAACGGTTTCGACTGAGCTTTTCACTGACACACTATGTTTCCCCCCAATTACCGGAGCGCGAGGAGGGCGAACAGTGATGGATTCGATGGCATGGGAGTGGCGACGACTACCGTTTGCGCCTTGGTCGGTAAAGCTGAGTTTATGGGGTGCTTTACTGACAGTGATGGGGTATGTCGGCTGGTTAGGCGCTGGACAGCCAAATCAAGCGACCTTGCTTGATGCTCACCGGCAAGAGTCTCAACTGAAAGCACGTTATCGGCAGTTAGCGCATGAGGTGGCTGCGTTACCCGATGTCCAGGCGCAAATAGAGACGCTTAATCAACGCTACGCAAGACTGATTCAGCAATTGCCTGAGGAAGAAGAGCTCGCGGGCCTGCTTGCTGGTGTGAACGAGGTGGGGATGCGTCACCAGTTGCAGTTTGAAACGCTCGCATGGCAGCCGAGAAAGCAAGGAAGCTGGCTAGACGCCATTCCAATCAACATTGTCCTTGAAGGGCAGTATCGAGATATTGGCGCGTTCAGTGCCGATATCGCCGCGATGACTCGCTTAGTGTCATTGCAGGACTTTGTCCTCGCGCGCGAGACCGAACAGCCGCCGTCTGCAGCGCCATTGCAATTTTCGGTGTCTGCGACGACGTATCGCTATACCGGCCGCCCCGCGCTCAATCAACCCACAAACTAGGACGCGTCATGTTAAGAGCCAGTGTATTTGTGTTGATCGTGATCTTGAGTGGTTGTCAAAAAACGGATGATGACATTCATCAGTTTATGCGCCAGGTGCAAGCACAAGCGACGGTTACCGCGACACGCATGCCGCCGCCTAGTGTTTATCAACCTGTCCCCTTTGCAAAAGAAGCGCGCGATCCATTTGTTCTATCGGTCGCAGCAGACCCACAACGGATGTCTCCTGGTGATTGCTGGCAACCGGCCTTGCATTGGCGTGACAGTCCGCTTTCAACCTTACCTTTAGCACAACTTGAAATGAAAGGAAGCCTCACTAAAGGGGGGCAAAAACAGGCACTCATTGCTTTGCCGAATGGGATGGTCAAGCAAGTCGCACGTGGCGACCGGCTTGGTGAACACCACGGCCGAGTGATGGCGGTGACGCGTGATCATGTCGCGATAAACCAGGCACTACCTGATGGTTTAGGATGCTGGCAGCAACGGACCGTGACGCTTTCAATCGAACCTAACCTGTCGTAAAGGATAACTGTTATGATGATTTTCGCGGCGTATAACGCCCGATATACCTTATACCGTGGTCGCTTGTGCGCGTGGCGCTGATCGTGGTGTGTTTTATGGTCGCGTCCGCTCAGGCTGCGGAGATGACAACCTTGAGCCAGTTGCAGTTAACCCGCTCTGCTCAGGGAGAGGCGCAACTGATTTTGGGCTTCGACAGCCCTGCGATCATGGCGGATTTTCGTCAGCCCAGCGCCGATCAACTCCATATCCGATTACCGCAGGTAACGATTAAACCGTCATTAATGAAGCGGATCGATACCCAAGACAGGGATTCGGCAATTACGGCGATCGATGTGTCGCAATCCTCTGGACACGCAAAAATTTATCTGCAAGCGGCGCAAGCGATCGCCTTTGATTACCATCAACAAAAACAACAGTTAGTGGTAACCATACAAGCCACCGAACCGACGACACCTGCATCCTTTGATCCGAATGCACCGATATCGATCAACTTCCAAGACATTCCAGTTCGTGCTGTGCTCCAACTGATTGCCGAGCAAAATCAGTTTAATTTAGTCACCTCAGACAGTGTTCAGGGCAATATCACCATGCGGATTGACGGTGTGCCTTGGCAAGACGTGTTAGAGGTTATCTTAAGAGTGAAAGGGTTGGACAAGCGTCAACGTGGCGAGGTGATGCTTGTTGCCCCTCGTCGAGAGCTGATGGCGCAAGAAAAGCAGGATTTGGAAATGGCGCAGCAAGCAGAAACCGTGTTGCCGCTATCGTCGGCGGTTATCACGGTAAATTATGCCAAAGCCAGCGAGGTAGCCGCATTAATTCGCGGTCAAACGCAAGGCGTGAGCTTGTTATCTCCAAGGGGGGCGGTGTCGCTGGATGAGCGGACCAATGCGATCATCATTCGCGATATTGACAAGAACATTGATCGTATCCGCACCTTGGTTCAGCACCTCGATGTGCCGGTTAAGCAGGTGGAAATCGAAGCGCGTATTGTCACGGTAGAGCAAGGTTCGGTCGACGAGCTTGGCGTACGTTGGGGGCTTTTGAATCGCAACGGCTCAACCACGGTGGGATCGTCGGTCGAAGGGAATATCATGTGGGATAGCGATTTGGCGCAGCAAGGCCCTGACAGCCTAAATGAAGCCGCCGGTGAGGGGAGGAGTATTGGTGATTTCCTCAATGTTAATTTAGCTGCAGTCAATCCTTCTGCCTCGAGCATGGCCTTTCAAGTGGCTAAGTTAGGCAACGATTTACTGCTCGATTTGGAGCTTTCTGCGCTCGAGAGCGAACGAAAAGCCGAAGTGGTCTCGAGCCCAAGATTAATCACTACCAATAAAAAAGCCGCCTATATTGAACAAGGGACGGAGTTGCCCTATTTAGAAGCCTCTTCCAGTGGGGCGGTGGCCGTCTCTTTTAAGAAAGCGGTGTTGAGTTTGTCGGTCACGCCTCAGATCACGCCGGATAATACGTTGGTGCTGGATTTAAAGCTGACCCAAGATATGCCGGAAAAGTCGGTCGTGGCCGGAAAAGGTGAGGCGATGTCGATCAATACCAAACGGGTCAATACCCAAGTCTTGGCGCGGAATGGCGAAACCGTGGTCTTAGGTGGCATTTTTCAGCACACGATGATCAACAAAGAAACCAAAGTGCCTCTCCTTGGGGATATTCCCTTGCTCGGAGGTTTGTTTCGACATCAGTTAAAAGACCATGCAAAACGCGAACTTCTGATCTTTGTGACCCCTAAAATCGTCACAGGGTAGGTTAGGTGTTGCCAAAGGGGTCACTGTCCTGAGATAATTTTTAATCTGATCACGAAATATCTGTGAGGAATTGGCGCCTCGGGCTTTTTACATTAAGCCTGCGGGCGGTGTTGTCTTATTTAACCGCGCGTAAAATTGCTTAAAATGGCTGAAAAACGAAACATCTTTTTGGTAGGCCCTATGGGGCTGGTAAAAGCACAATTGGTCGTCATCTCGCTCAGCAACTTCACATGGAATTCTATGATTCTGATTCAGTGATTGAAGATCGTACTGGAGCAGACATTGCATGGGTCTTTGACGTTGAGGGTGAAGAAGGTTTCCGTAAACGCGAAGAAAACGTGATAAACGACCTCACTGAAGAGCAAGGTATCGTTCTCGCGACTGGCGGTGGCTCGATTATGAGCAAAGAAAGCCGTAATCGCCTCTCTGCTCGTGGGGTGGTGGTGTATTTGGAAACCACCATCGAAAAGCAGCTCGCACGTACCCAACGCGATAAGAAACGACCATTGTTGCAAACTGACCAACCACGTGAAGTGCTGGAGTCATTGGCAGAAGAACGTAATCCTTTGTATCAAGAAATAGCGGATTACGTTGTACGAACTGATGATCAAAGCGCTAAAGTGGTGGCAAATCAAATCATGGCGCTCTTAGAGCAGCAATAACCGACCACAGGACCCGACCATGGAACGGATAGACGTTAACTTAGGGGCACGTAGCTACCCTATCTCGATTGGTGAAGGGCTTTTAGCAGATGCGAGCCTGTTTGAGGGCGTCCATTCCCGTCGGGTTGCTGTTATTAGCAATGAGACAGTGATGCCGCTTTATGGCGCCACTCTGGTCTCAACCCTTCAGCGGGCAGGCGCAACTGACGTAGCCTGCCTTAGCTTGCCTGATGGTGAAGCGTATAAATCGCTCGAAACGTTTAACACCATCAACACCTTTCTTTTAGAAAATAATTATAACCGTGATGTCGTGCTCGTCGCCCTCGGGGGCGGCGTGATTGGCGATATTGTTGGATTTGCCAGTGCTTGTTACCAGCGCGGCGTTGATTTTATTCAAGTTCCCACGACATTACTGTCGCAAGTCGATTCGTCCGTCGGTGGGAAAACAGCAATTAATCATCCTCTTGGCAAAAACATGATTGGCGCATTTTATCAACCAAAGCGGTGGTGATTGATACGCAGGTGCTAAGCACCTTGCCCGGTCGTGAGTTTGCTGCGGGGATGGCAGAAGTGATCAAGTATGGTGTGATTGCCGATGCCCCTTTCTTTGATTGGCTTGACAGTGAAATGGTGGCGCTGACCGCGCTCTCTCCTGATGCATTGATTTATGCGATAAGGCGTTGTTGTCAAATCAAAGCCGATGTGGTGGCCGAAGATGAAACCGAAACAGGCGTACGCGCGCTATTGAATTTGGGGCACACGTTTGGTCATGCGATTGAAGCCGAAATGGGCTACGGCAATTGGCTTCATGGTGAAGCGGTCTCGGCTGGAACCGTGTTGGCAGCACAAACGGCGTGCCAGCATGGCTTGATTGATGAAAAAACGGTTACCCGCATCACGGCCCTGTTACAAAGTGCACATCTTCCCGTGCAGGCTCCCCGTGAAATGGACTACGATGCTTTTATTAAGCACATGATGCGTGATAAAAAAGTGCTTTCAGGACAGTTGCGTCTGGTTTTACCAACAGCGATAGGCCAGGCTCAAGTGGTTGCAGATGTTCCACACCAGCTAATCGCTGATGTGATTGATGCCGGTTAACCATTGAATGCATGACAGACACGTTTGATACGCTAGCTCTGGATCTGGAAAGCCAAACCCAGCTCCTTTCTCGACTGCAATTTATCACTCGATTTAGCGCGAATCTGATCCAAGTCACCGGGCCTGATGGGGCGGGTAAAACCTGGTTAAGTGAGCGCTACATGGAGCAGTGGGCGGATGCCCATGTTCATGCCTTACTCGCGTGCCATACGGCACAAAGCGATGACCAACGTCGCGCTATCTTGCTACGACAAATTGTCAAAGACGGTGTTTTTAATCAAGCGGATCCGCTGCTAGATAGCTTGACGATGATGCTTGACGGGGCTGGGTGTGATGCACTCATTGTGATTGATGATGCGCATCGGCTGACTCCTGGATTACTGTCTGAGCTATGGGCGTTGGTGCAATATGCACAGCATCAAGCACACTGGCGTATCAATGTTGTACTCTTTGCCTTGCCAGGAAAGTTGAACAAGTGGCTACGTCAGGTGTCTTACGGGCACGACCAAAAGCCGCTGGAGCTCGAGATCTCGCCGCTTAATGACGGTGAAGAAGAGATGTTCATCGATGTGTTAGCCGTCACGCAACGTATTGATGCAGCGGGTAAAAAACAGTGGTTAGCCAAGCTTGCTAATCAAACCGTTTACCCCGGCACCATCATGGGAAAGGACAATCAGGAGATAGGCGCTGTGAGTAAAGACAATAAAAAGCCCGCGAAAAATAATAAACCCTTTTTAATGCTGCTGTTGGCCGTGGTGCTGATGATTGTGGGTGCCGGTGCGATCTGGTGGGCTTTTCCGAGTCAAGATGACGCCTCGTCGGCTGAGACAATGCTCCCTGACGGGTTAAAAAACTTGGATGATTTGCTCAACGAGCAGCAAGCGACCACTGACCCACAAACCCTTGATGGGCAAGTGACGGGCCAAGATAGCAACTCGGCAGTGGATCAAACCGACACCGTAGCGGGATCGAATGCAGCGGTGACCGATGATCAGGCGAATTTACCGCAGGAAGTCAACGGTGAGGGGTTAACCGTCGGTCGCAATGATGCGGGCCAGAGAGTGGTTTTACCTGATGATGTTGTCGACGCCATTATTAACGAACAAGATGCCGGTGGCGATGGCACCCAGGCGGTTGAGGAACCACTTGCTAGCGAGATTAACCAAGCGATTCCTGCGCCCGCGACACCGGATGAGCCCTCAGATCTGGCGCAATCGCAAAATACCGCCGCCTCGCCGTCTACAGAGGCAGCATCTACAGAGACAGCGTCGATAGCGGCTGCGGCCAGTGATAATCGCTTATCTTTTGACGCGCAAGCTTTGCTTGATGTACCTGCCCAGCGTTATGCCCTGCAGCTCGCAGCCTTGCGTTCACGTCAAGATGCGACAGACTTTATCGCTAACTACCAACTCAATGATCGGGTTCAGGTGTATCAAACCCAACGCAACAATGCTGACTGGTACATGGTGTTACTGGGTGATTATGCCAGCGTCACGGATGCGCGTCGTGCGGAACTGACATTGGCGGATAATCTACGGGCGCTGCAGCCGTTTGTGAAGTCTTTTAGTCAGGTTCACCGTGAAATCAACCGCGCAAATGGGCAGTAAAATCCGCTGATTGATGAGCCAAAATAGGGTACAATCCGCCCCTTTTCACACCGCAGAGATAGATCAGGGGCAATGAGAAAGCATCGCGCGTTTCTAAAGTGGGCTGGTGGTAAATACTCGCTAGTCGATGACATTCGTCGTCATCTTCCCGAAGGGAACACGCTTATCGAGCCCTTCGTCGGTGCTGGATCGGTATTTTTAAACACCGATTACGAACATTACATTCTGGCTGACATCAACCCAGATCTTATCAACCTATACAATATTATTAAGCAAACGCCGTTGCGTTTTGTGGCGGATGCGCGCGTCTTCTTTTGCCAAGAGTACAACCAAAAAGAGCGCTATCTAGATGTCCGCCGGGAGTTTAATCTTACCACAGACCCTTATTTACGCTCGCTGTATCTTTTTGTATATGAATCGTCACGGCTTTAATGGCTTGTGTCGGTACAATAAAAAAGGCGGCTTCAATGTCCCATTTGGGTCGTACAAAAAGCCATATTTCCGGAAAAAGAGCTCGCGATCTTTGCAGAAAAGGCCCAGCGTGCAGAATTTGTATGTGAAGGGTATGGGGAGAGTTTTGCTCGGGCGACGAAAGGAACAGTGATTTATTGCGACCCTCCTTACGCGCCTTTAACTGCTACGGCGAATTTTACCACCTACGCCACCAATGGTTTTACGATGGATGATCAAGCCTTGCTGGCTGAGCATGCTGAGCAAGCGTCGTTGGCCCAAGGGGTGCCGGTATTAATCTCCAATCACGATACGCCCTATACACGCCGTTTATATCGTGGCGCGAGTTTTAATGTGGTGAAAGTTAAGCGTACCATCAGCCGTAATGGCAATGGTCGTAATAAGGTAGATGAGCTATTGGCACTTTTTTCCCCTCACGCCACTCCACGCCTTAAGCGCTGTTGCCTCAAAGCGCTCACGTCAACCAGCTCACGATCACCAGCAGCGCGCCAATGACGAGCCCGATCATGATAACGCCGGTAATGATATAAATTGCCGGTGAATCATAGCCGAAATCTCGCTCGCGATTGCGTTGTGATTGCACCCCAAACAAAGCAGCGATGACACTTGTTACTACCTGTTTCAGTCTAGGTTTTTCGCCCATCCTGCCTCCATTTTCAGCCTCTGTGTTTACTCTAGTTAATTCTCTGGCACTTGCCAGTGTTCGCTGAGATTAAGCATGGTTAAGGTAAGACTTCATGGCCGATATCGGGTAGAATTACGGCGACTTTTTGGCAATTGAGGCGACCGCACTATGAAGGATTTTTTGATTGCGCCATCGATTTTATCTGCAGACTTTGCCCGATTGGGTGAAGAAGTTGAAAACGTATTGGCGGCGGGTGCAGATGTGATTCACTTTGATGTGATGGATAACCATTACGTTCCGAACCTGACATTTGGTGCCCCGGTTTGTCAGGCTTTACGTGACTATGGGATCACCGCACCGATTGATGTTCACTTGATGGTTAAGCCGGTCGACCGCATTATTCCTGATTTTGCTAAAGCGGGCGCGAACATGGTGACGTTTCATGCTGAAGCCAGTGAGCATATTGACCGCACGTTGCAGTTGATCAAAGAGCACGGCATGCAAGCGGGTTTGGTCTTTAACCCGGCAACGCCGCTCCACCACTTAGATTATGTGATGGATAAGCTCGATATGATCCTGCTGATGTCGGTCAATCCTGGGTTTGGCGGCCAGTCTTTTATTCCCACCACCTTAGATAAACTGCGTGAGGTCCGTCAGCGTATTGATGCCAGCGGGCGAGATATTCGTCTGGAAATTGACGGCGGTGTAAAGGCCAATAACATTGCAGACGTTGCCCAAGCGGGCGCGGATATGTTTGTCGCAGGGTCGGCCATTTTTGGTCAACCGGATTATAAAACCGCAATTGAAGAAATGCGTGCCGAACTGGCAAAAGTAGAAAGGTAATGAAGTCGTATGAGCCTGCGTTATATTGCATTTGATTTAGATGGCACCTTGGTTGATAGCGTGCCCGATTTGACCCAAGCGCTGCAGATGATGCTGGCGGATTTGGACCGGCCAACAGTGAGTGTAGCCGAGGTGACCGGTTGGATAGGGAATGGTGCGGATATTATGATTCGTCGCGCATTGTCCCGTGCGCATGATCATGATCCAGCGCTTGACCCTGAGCTGGTCGCAACTGCACGCACGCGTTTTAATTACCATTATGAGCACAATGGTCACGAAAAAACCGTGCTGTATCCTGGCGTGAAAGAGACCCTAACCGCATTGCACCAGCAGGGATATCAGCTGGGCGTCGTCACGAATAAACCGATCGCTTTCGTGCCCGCTATTTTAGAGGATTTAGGTTTAGCGCCCTTGTTCAGTGATGTGATTGGTGGTGATAGTCTGTCAACCAGCAAACCTGACCCAGAAGGCTTGCACCTGTTGCGCGATAAGCATGGGTTAACCAATGCCCAGATGTTGATGGTCGGTGACTCAAAAAATGATATCTTAGCAGCACACAATGCGGGAATGGCCTCCGTTGGCCTCACTTATGGCTACAACTACGGTGAGCCAATCAGTGACAGCCAACCTAGCTATGTACTGGACCATTTTAGCCAACTAGAGGCAGTGGTGGCCAATTACTCCGCGTAACGCTTTTTACCAGCAAATAAGACCGCCCACACGGGCAACATGTAAAGGAACCGAATCATCATGAGTCAATCTTCGAAACCCATTGTATTGAGTGGTGTGCAGCCCTCAGGCGAGCTGAGTATTGGTAATTATCTGGGCGCGTTGCGTCAGTGGGAACAGATGCAAGATGATTATGATTGCCAGTACTGTGTGGTGGATTTGCATGCCATTACGGTTCACCAAGAGGCGGATGCCCTGCGCGAAGCGACTTTAGATGCGCTGGCGCTGTGTCTCGCGGTGGGAGTCAGTCCAGAAAAAAGCAACGTGTTTGTCCAGTCCCACGTGCCTGAGCATGCTCAACTCAGCTGGGTGTTAAACTGCTACACCCAAATGGGTGAGTTGAATCGGATGACCCAGTTTAAAGATAAGTCGCAGCGCCATGCTGAGAACATTAACGCGGGATTGTTTAGTTATCCGGTATTGATGGCGGCAGACATTCTTTTGTATCAAACCAACCAAGTGCCGGTGGGTAACGATCAAAAGCAGCACCTTGAACTGGCGCGTGACGTGGCGACCCGTTTTAATAATCGCTATGGCGATGTGTTTGCTCTGCCTGAGCCTTACACACCCGATGTCAATGCGCGGGTCATGAGCCTGCAAGATCCGACCAAAAAAATGTCGAAATCTGACGATAACCGTAACAATGTGATCGGGCTGCTCGAAGATCCAAAAGCGATTGCGAAAAAAATCAAACGTGCGGTCACGGACTCAGAAGAGCCGCCGCGTGTCCGTTTTGATAGTGCACAAAAACCGGGTGTTTCCAACTTGCTTGGGTTATTGTCTGGGGCGACGGGTGAGTCAATTGATACGCTAGAAAAAGCGTATGAAGGCAAGATGTATGGCCACCTGAAAAAAGACACTGCAGACGCCGTCGTCGCGATGCTAGAGCCGTTGCAAGCGCGCTATCATGCGTTTCGAGCTGATCGCGCAATGCTCGATAGTGTGATGCAAAAAGGGGCGGCGCATGCCTCTGCACGGGCACAAGACACCTTACGCAAAGTTTATGATGCGGTCGGTTTTGTGCCACGTGTGTAGCACGCGTTTGTAATAGTACAAACCTGGTATAATCACAAAATAAGTAAGCAGCGGGCCAGTCTCGCTGCTTTTTTGATCAAGGCTGAACCGGCCTCTCACTTCTAACGAATTCATCAATAATCGCTAGCCTCTATGCGATTCATATCACGTCATATTCTGTATCTATCATGAATAATGCATCCGATTTTCGAGTAAACACTCAATTTACGTGAAGGAACAGGTATGAAAAAGCCATTGATGTGGTCGCCCCTTGCTTTGGTGCTGGCCGGCGTTGCACTGCCCGCGGCGGCAAAAGCCCCACCGACTGAAACTTATCAATGTGGTGTGACAACCCCAACCCCCATCTACGCGATTCAAGGTGACGGCGCGCGTAGCCCATTGGTTCCAGACGGGCAGTACCGCTCAGATAAAACTTATGCGGTACAAGGCGTAGTCACTGCCGTTACCCAAGGCTTGTATAAAGGAGCCTGGATACAAGATCCGCAAGGCGATGGTAATCGTGCCACTTCCGATGGCTTATTTGTTTACTTGCGAGGCGCTGATGACCTCAACTTACAGCCCGGTGACACCTTATGTGCCAGTGGTTACATCAACGAGTATTACGGCCATACCCAACTGGGTGTTACCGATGAACAAGTGGCTAAGGGAGCACCTCAGGGGACGATTGCACCGACGGCACTCCGTGTTCAACCCGATGAGACTTTGCACGAGGCACTTGAGCGCTACGAAGGGATGTACGTCACCATGGACGCGGATAGCGATTTGGTGATCACGCGTAACTTTGGCTTTGACTACGATGCCTTCCGTAACAATATGGTGTTATCGCATCAATCCCCTTTATACAAACCCACGCAACAGTATCCCGCGTTAACGCCTGACGCTGAGGCATTAGCCGCGAAAAATAGCGATAACCAGCTGTATATCGAGAGCGATCAAAAAGCGAAAGACGGCAAGATTCCGTATTTTCTAGGCTTAGATGCCGAGCAGGGATATCTACGTATTGGCGATCGGGTCGAGCGTTTGAGCGGTGTTATGGGTTATAGCTACAACCAATACCGACTTGTTGCAACAAACACCATCACTGCCGGTGATATTGTGCACCAAAATGATCGTCAACCGGCACCGAATAACGTGCCTGGCGCTGACATTAAGGTGGCGAGTTTTAACGTACTTAACTATTTCACCAGCGCCAGTGCGGTCGGTGGCCCACTCAACGTGACCTGTGATGATCGTGCCGATGCCGATGCGAATCGTGGCTGTAACCGTGGGGCGAAAACGGCGGCTGAGTTTGGGTTGCAACGCACTAAAATTGTCAATGCACTCACCGCGATGGACGCCGACATTGTCGGTTTGATGGAAATTGAGAATAATGGCTTTGAGTCTGGCAGCGCCATTGCTGATCTGGTGACCCATTTAAATGCGCAATTTGCTGACTCGCGTGATCATTACCAATTTGTCGAACCCAGTGACCAAGAGAAAAATCAGGGCGCCTATTTGGGCTCAGATGCGATTATGGTGGGCATGATTTATCGCCCCGCGAAGGTCAATCTCGCAGGTGAGGCGCAAGCGGTACCCATGCCAGAGCAGCATATCAGCGGCGAAAGTCCAGACGGAGAAACCAAGACACTCGATAAATACCAGCGTGATAGCCTAATTCAACGTTTTATGGTTAATGACCAGCCGCTCAGTGTGGTGGTGAATCACTTTAAATCGAAAGGCTCAGGCTGCTATGAAGACTGGATTGCGGGTGAGTTTGATACTGATACCGCGGATATGCAGGGACACTGCAATGCGTTTCGCGTGTCTGCCGCCGTTGCATTGCGTGACCATCTCAAAGCGGTCGACGGTGACGTATTAATTTTGGGTGATCTCAATGCTTATGCGCAAGAAGATCCGGTGCGGGTGCTAACGGATTATCAGCGTACTGAGGGCCAGCGCGATATTATCACCGCGGCGGGCACTGAAATTCGTGGTGTGCCTATGCATCCAACGCCAAGCGTCGTTGAGCAAGGTCTTGGTTATACCAACCTCGCAACGCAGTGGTTAGGGGATAAAGCCTACTCGTACTCATTTTCTGGAGAACTGGGCGCGTTAGATCATGCACTCGCCAATGCCAGTTTGGCGAGCAAAGTGGTCGGGGTGGAAGAGTGGCATATTAACTCGGTAGAGAGCACTCTGTTTGAGTACAGCCGACAATATAGCGGAGAATTGGTGAAATCGAGTAATCCATTCTCGTCACCCGATCACGATCCTGTGCTGATCTCACTCGATTATCCTGAGCCCGTGGTCCCCGTCTCGGTGACGATCAATAATCGCAGTTTCTTGCCTATTATCCCCTTACTTAATGGACAAAAAAGTCCGGATCATGCGTGGATGAAATGGCGCGCGACGCGCACCTTTGACCAGGCTAGCCCTTTAGTTCAATCCTTGGCGCTGCAGCCGGATGATTCGATAAGGGTATCCGTGAAAGCGCTAGGCTGATCCCGGTTTACTGCGGCCGTGCACCTGCAGATAGCGCGATGACGGTTAAATACACTGGATTTCGCTGTCAGCTCACCCAGCCGTAATCTTGTGGCGGGCAGCGAAGGTTGCTCGCACCTGGATGACGCCTATTCAGCACTGTGGTAGCATCATGCCGGTTTTCCATCGCATGGCGTAGCACAGTGCTTCTTATCATCGATAATTACGATTCCTTTACCTATAACCTTTATCAGTACTTTTGTGAGCTGGGCGCATCGGTCCATGTTGCGCGAAATGACGCTATTAGTGTGGCGGATATTGAGGTGATGGCTCCCTCGCACATCGTTATCTCCCCTGGCCCTTGTACCCCGGATGAAGCGGGGATTTCCTTAGCGGTGATTGCACACTTTGCCGGGAAAATTCCAATTTTAGGGGTCTGTCTTGGCTATCAGGCGCTGGCACAAGTATTTGGCGCGAACGTCGTGAGAGCTCGTACGGTAATGCATGGCAAAACGTCCCAAGTTACCCACCAAGGAGAAGGGGTCTTCGCAGGCCAGCCTAGCCCTGTCACTGTCACGCGTTATCATTCTTTATTAGTTGAACCTCAAAGCCTACCTCACTGTTTGGCCGTCACAGCGACCGCTATCGATAACGATGGCAGTGAGATTATAATGGCGCTCAAACATCGGCAGCTGGCGATTGAGGGGGTGCAATTTCATCCGGAAAGTATTCTGACGGAGCAGGGCCATGCCTTGTTAGCCAATTTTCTTCAACAATCTTAGGTAGCGGTGCGGGCAGGTTAATATGTTCGTCTTTTGACGCTCTATCTGTGGCGGCCTCTATCGTGCAGCCTTTACCGTATGTCTTCCTTTCTTGAGTCTTTTTTTTCAGCAATGGTTGCAAAAAATAGCGATCTTTATCACTAATTTTACATTTCGCTGTTTTTAATCACTTTGTCAACGGCTGCAACCTTATGCAACTGTCGGTCTCTAGTCCGTTAATCTTGCCTTCTTAGCATCATAGCCTTACTCACTTTCATCTTCTCTTTGCTCACAGTTTATGCATAACTATCTCTTTAAACTGCATGAGCTTTGTTACCATGCTGAAAACAAAACATAATCTGCTATTGCTGCGGTTAAAATAATGTAAATACTATGCCTCATAGATAAAACATAGAAGGATTGAGTGATGACAATGGAGCACAAAGTAGAACGTAAACTGTTCGATGAAGTCATGGTGCCATGTTACAACCCAATGCCGATGATTCCTGATCACGGTAAAGGGTCGCGCATTTGGGACCAAGAAGGCCGAGAGTATATCGATTTTGCCGGTGGTATCGCGGTGAGCTGTTTAGGCCATTGTCATCCGGTCATGGTTGATGCGTTAACCGAGCAAGCCCAGAAACTGTGGCATTTGAGTAATATCATGACCAATGCGCCCGCGTTGCGTCTGGCTAAACGCCTCACCGAACTCTCATTTGCCGACCGCGTGTTTTACGCTAACTCGGGCGCTGAAGCGAACGAAGCGGCCCTGAAACTGGCACGTCGTTGGGCAAAAGAAGAACATGGTGAGCATAAAAGTGAAATCATTGCCTTTACCAAAGGCTTCCATGGTCGCACCTTCTTTACTGTCACCGTAGGTGGTCAGCCCGCGTATTCCGATGGCTTTGGACCCAAACCCGGCGATGTCACACACCTTCCTTACAATGACATTGCCGCATTGGCCGATCATATTTCGGACCGAACCTGTGCGGTGATGATGGAGCCTTTACAAGGTGAAGGTGGGATTGTGCCGCCAGAGCCAGGTTTTCTCCAAGCCGTGCGTGAACTGTGTGATAAACACAATGCGCTTTTAGTGTTTGATGAAGTGCAAACGGGGAACGGGCGCACCGGTACTTTTTATGCTTATCAAGAGTCTGGGGTAGAGCCCGATATTTTGGCCACCGCAAAATCACTCGGTGGCGGGATCCCAATTGGTGCCATGTTAACGACCGACGCCTTGGCTGCGCATATGAAGCCGGGGGTTCATGGCTCTACTTATGGCGGTAATCCACTGGCCTGTGCGGTGGCAGAAGCGGTGGTTAATGAAGTGACCAAACCCGACGTGCTTGCCGGTGTCATAGAGCGTGAGCAATGGTTCCGTGACGGGTTAGAAGCGATCAATGATAAATATGGCATCTTCAGTGAAGTGCGTGGCAAAGGCTTGTTACTCGGTGCGGCACTGAACCAAGACTGGGAAGGCCGAGCACGCGATATCTTGGTTGCGGCAGGCGAAGAAGGCTTATTGGTTCTCGTTGCCGGGCCTAATGTGGTGCGTTTTACTCCCTCACTGGTCATTACCAAAGCGGATATTGAAGAAGGAATGGCACGCCTAGAACGTGCGATTGCCAAGGTCGTCGCAGGATAAGCGACCTGACTCACTCGGAGGGATTTGGGATGTTAGTTATTCGGCCGATCCGTGCATCAGATTTTGATGCACTGATGTTGTGTGCGGAAGCGTCCGGGCATGGATTTACCTCCTTGCCGGTCGATGCCGATTTGCTACAGGGGCGGATTAATAATTCGCTTGAGAGTTTTGCCAAACAGGTGACAGAGCCGGGGCCAGAGGGATATCTGATGGTCGCCGAAGATTTAGAAACCGGTGAAATCGCAGGGACCACGGGCATCGAAGCCGCCATTGGTCTTGATAACCCGTTTTACAGTTACCATCTGACCAAGGTGGTTCATTCATCACGCAAACTGAACGTGCACAACATTGTTGAAGTGTTGACCTTTGGCAACAACTACACGGGGGCGACAGAAATCTGCACCCTGTTTATGCGTCCAGAGTTTCGTGGCGGGTTAAACGGTAAGTTATTGTCTAAATGCCGCTTCCTAATGCTGGCGCAATTTCCAGAGCGCTTCGCTGACGTGGTGTTTGCCGAAATGCGCGGTGTGTCGGATGACGAGGGCAACTCGCCGTTTTGGCAGTGGCTAAAAGACAACTTTTTTAACATTGACTTTACCTTGGCGGATTATCTCACCGGGATTGGTGCCAAAGGGTTTATTGCCGACTTAATGCCTAAATTGCCGATTTATGTGAGCCTACTGAGTGAGGAAGCTCGTGCAGTTATCGGTCAAGTGCACCCGAATACCCGTCCAGCATTACGCTTGTTGGAAAAAGAGGCTTTTCTTGCCGTGGTTATGTCGACATCTTTGATGCGGGCCCAACGGTAGAATGCTTACGCCCCAATATTGAGTCTGTACGTCACTCTTTCACCGCCTCAGCGCGCGTACGAGAGCACAGTAGCGCGCAGGATTATTTAATATCGAATACCGATTTTGCTGGCTTCCGTGCCACCGCGGCGAAAGCTGCGATCGATCACGAAACCAATCAAGTTGTGATTAGCCCAGCGGTTGCCGATGCATTGAATGTAAAAAACGGCGATCAACTGCGTTTGATTGCCATGGGGGGATAAAATGACAAAGCAATCAGCAGGCCATTTGATTCATGGCGAGTGGGTAAAAGGCGAGGGCGAGATCATGACCTCGCAAAACCCCTTTGACAGTCAATGTATTTGGCAAGGTGCAGAAGCGAGTCGTTCGCAAGTGGAGCAAGCGGTCAGCGCCGCACGCGACGCGTTTTTTGCGTTGGCGTAATACCGATTTTTCTGAGCGCCAAGCGCTGGTGGAACGCTTTGCCGAGATAGTGAAAGCCAATACCGATGAACTGGCTCGGGTCATTGCCGAAGAAACGGGCAAACCCTTGTGGGAAACCAAAACCGAAGTCGGGGCCATGGTAGGCAAAGTGGCGATCTCCTTGCGCGCGTACCACGAAAGAACAGGCTCACGTGAAAAAGACGTCAATGGCACCCAAGCGGTATTACGCCATCGTCCACTTGGCGTTATGGCGGTATTCGGGCCTTACAATTTCCCTGGGCATCTACCTAATGGCCACATTGTTCCAGCTTTATTGGCGGGCAACAGCGTAGTATTTAAACCCTCTGAGCTGACGCCAAAAGTCGCAGAGAAGACCTTGGGCTATTGGCTCGAAGCGGGATTACCGCAAGGACTGATCAGCCTGGTACAAGGTGGACGCAATACCGGCGAGGCGCTGGCCCAAGCGCGCGGTATTGACGGTTTATTGTTTACCGGTAGCGCCAATACGGGGCATATTCTTCATCGTCAGTTTGCTGGCCAGCCCGATAAAATGCTGGCGCTGGAAATGGGGGGCAATAACCCCTTGGTGGTGAGTGATCAGTTCGGTGATTTAGACGCCACGGTATACACCATTATTCAATCGGCCTACCTCAGTGCTGGTCAGCGGTGTACGTGTGCACGTCGCCTACTGCTGCCTGAGGGAGAAGTGGGTGACAAGATCTTGACTCGCCTAGCACAATGGACCAAAACCGTGCGAGTGGGTGGCCAGTTTGATGATCCCGCGCCTTTCATGGGCGCCCAAATTTCAATGGCTGCCGCCGAGGGGATTTTGGCCACACAACAGAAATTGATCGATCTGGGAGCTACCCCCGTCATAGAGTGCGAGCATTTACACGATGCGGTGATTTCTCCAGGGATTTTAGATGTGAGTGGCATTCAAGCGTTACCTGACGAAGAGTATTTCGGTCCGCTACTACAAGTGCAGCGCTATCAGGATATGGCTGATGCGATCACGAAGGCGAATGATACCCGCTATGGTTTGTCGGCAGGCCTTATCAGTGAAGACGAGGGCGAATGGCAATACTTTCTCGATCATATTCGCGCAGGGATTGTGAATCGTAATCGTCAGTTGACAGGGGCAAGCGGTGATGCGCCATTTGGTGGGCCAGGTGCGTCGGGTAATTTACGTCCGAGCGCTTACTATGCCGCCGATTATTGCGCTTATCCCATGGCATCAATGGAAGGGGATCAGGTGGTACTGCCTGAGACGTTCGCCCCCGGTATTCCGACTCAACAAGATTAAGGAGACCAACATGGACAGTGGCCAAGCGTTATTCGATAAATTATGGCAAGACTATATTAACCGTCTTTGCCCATCGGCACATCAGGTACGTGCCTTGCTCGAAGAAGGGCAGCCTTTAATCAATGATCATATTGCCTTGCGGACATTTGGTTTGCCCAAGGTTGGGCTTGAGGTCTTGGCGCGCCCCTTCCTGGCGCTAGGCTATCAGCAAAAAGGGGACTATACCTTTGAAGCGAAAAAGCTCAATGCCTGCCATTTCGAGCACCCCGATCCTTTGATGCCGAAAGTGTTTATCAGTGAATTGATGGTCGAGCAATGCTCGCCTGCGCTGCAAGCCATTGTTCACAAGCTGGTGGCACAAGTCGATGCGTCGTCACTAACAGGGAGCGATTTTCTTCATCAGGGGCGGCTTTGGGACATCGATAGCGCCACCTATCAAGCGCTTGCTGAGGAGAGTGAATACGCGTCCTGGGTAGCCGCGCACGGTTATGGCGCGAATCATTTCACAGTGAGTGTCAATCAGTTAAAGGCTCATGATCATTGCCAATCGGTTAATCAAAAGCTGCGAGACAATGGCTTTGCAATTAACGAAGCGGGTGGGGAAGTAAAAGGGGACGCATCCGTTTATCTGGAGCAATCCTCCACCATGGCTGACCGTGTCCCTGTTGTTTTCTCTGATGGCACGCAAACCATTCCAGGTGGGTTTTATGAGTTTGCTAAGCGTTATGTGTTGCCCAACGGTGAGTTGTACCAGGGGTTTGTTGCCGCTTCAGCGGATAAAATTTTTGAGAGCACGCACTAACAAATAGTGGATATAACAAGGTCTAAACGGTTAAGGAAGAGTTCGCTCTTCCTTTTTTTGTTTTAAAAAGAAAAACCGACGCCAGGGCGTCGGTTGGGAATACAGAGAGCGCTGTGATTAGCGGGTACCGTATACCACGATGGTTTTACCATGGGCTGAAATAAGGTTTTGCTCTTCCAGCATTTTAAGAATACGCCCCACGGTTTCACGCGAGCAGCCAACGATTTGGCCAATTTCTTGACGTGTGATCTTAATTTGCATGCCATCAGGGTGCGTCATGGCATCGGGTTGCTTCGCTAAATTCAACAAGGTTTGCGCAATACGGCCCGTGACGTCCAGGAAGGCAAGATCCCCCACTTTTTGGCTGGTCACTTGCAAACGGCGCGCCATTTGTGAGGACAAACGCATCAATATATCGGGGTTAACCTGGATCAGTTGGCGGAACTTTTTGAATGAGATTTCTGCCACTTCACAAGGAGACTTAGCCCGAACCCAAGCGGTACGCTCCTGATCATCTTCGAAAAGGCCTAGCTCACCGATGAAATCACCTTGGTTAAGATAAGACAGGATCATTTCCTTGCCTTCTTCATCTTTGATTAGAACGGCGACAGACCCTTTCACGATGTAATACAAGGTCTCCGCTTTTTCGCCTGCATGAATTAGCGTGCTTTTAGACGGATACTTGTGGATGTGACAATGTGAAAGGAACCACTCGAGTGTAGGGTCTGTTTGAGGTTTTCCTGGAACCATATAACTTATTTCCTCTGCATGTGTTGCCCGGCAACAACGTCCTATCTTTGTCTGAGGGGTAACCCACCAGATCTATGCACAGAATACGAAGTCTGGGCGCGGGCTACAAGCTCACTGTATGTTAACAAGAGTGTATCTTTTTTTGTTAGCAATTTCTTGATTTTGATCTAGGCCAACCGCCTAAAAATCTGGCAAAAACGTGGCTAAGATCACGGCTTGAGAAGTAATACACGATAGATGCGCTACGCCCTAGCCAATCTTGCCTTTTTCGATTAGCTGCTGAATCAATGGACGGATGATAAGTTCCATCGCAAAGCCCATCTTACCGCCTGGCACGACGAGTGTATTATGCCGTGACATAAAAGACCCCGTGATCATTTGCAGCAGATAAGGAAAGTCGACGTTTTTCATCCCTCGAAAGCGGATCACCACAAAGCTCTCATCCAACGAAGGAATGCCTTTGGCGTTCAGTGGGTTGGAGGTATCGACCGTCGGCACCCGTTGAAAGTTAATGTGAGTGCGTGAGAATTGCGGCGTAATATAATGCAAATAATCGTCCATCGACCGCACAATCGAGTCGGTGACCGCTTCGCGTGAGTGGCCCCTATCGCGGGTATCGCGGACAAACTTCTGAATCCACTCAAGGTTGACGATTGGGACCATACCAATCAATAGGTCGACATGTTGGGCGACATTGACCTCACCATCAACCACACCGCCGTGCAAGCCTTCGTAAAATAGTACGTTGGTATTGTCGGGTAAATCCTGCCATGGTGTGAAGGTCCCTGGCATTTGATTGTAGGGCACCGCTTCATCAAAGGTATGCAAGTAGCGGCGATATTTGCCTGTGCCGAGTTCACCGTACTCACGGAAAAACTGCTCTAATCGCGGAAAATCATTGGCGGTGGGGCCAAAGTAACTAATGTGCCGTCCTTGCTCACGTGCTTTACGGATCTCGACGTCCATTTCCGGTCGCGTAAAGCGATGGAAACTGTCCCCTTCTAGCCACGCCGCTTTGATGTTCATCATCTGGAACATCTTACGGAATGCTTCGGACGTGGTGGTGGTCCCTGCTCCTGAAGAGCCGGTGACCGCGATGATTGGATGTTTAGCCGACATGACGCGCCCTGTCATTCAGTCTGAATGTGTATCGCTGTTTATTGCGTACAGCGATGCTAAGATCTGAGTGCTTCCTTACGACGAATATCCACTGTCTCGTGCAACTCAGAATACACAATCACGGCGTCGCCGGATTGCAGTTGTTGGCGAACATCCGCCACTTTTTGTGCAAAGCTGACTTCCTGCTCACCATAATCGGTTCCTTCCCGTAACACAAAGTGCTCGATTAAACGAGTCAGTGTTTCCTCAGGGACCGATTGCCAAGGAACCATCATACTACATCACCTTTTGTTGATTTATGGCTGAGACGTTAGGGTGCTTGATGCTGATATTGTGAATCAGCTCGCATTTTACCCAATCATTCAACACAATGCAGTAGATCAATGTGCGTCGGTCTTTTTTGCTTTGCGTGGCGTCCCTTTTTAACGGGACGAGCAAAGGCGTGAGGCTAACCAGTGAGGCACCGACTGCTCCAGCCAGAACTGTGGCTGGCGCCAACTGCCGGTAACAAAACCAACATGCCCACCATGCTCGCTCAGTTGATAGTCAATATTCGCGGGCAGAGGCGAGGTTGGGATTACTGCGTCGGTCATAAAGGGATCGTCTTTCGCATGGATAATCGCAAGTGGGACCGTAATAGCGTCAAGGACAGATAAACCACTACAGCTTTGATAGTAGTGTTGAGCATCGTCAAAGCCATGCAGCGGTGCGGTGACCGTTTGATCAAACTCGAACAGAGTTTTAATCTTTGGCCGCTCCCCAGCATGCCACCGACCCACTTTTTGGTGTCGGGTAAGTTTTTCCGATAAGGTTTGTCGCATCGACCGTAGCAAATACGCTTGATAAACACGGGAAAACCTTGTTGAATACGGGTCGAGCACGCCGCTAAATCGAGCGGGGGAGAAATAGCACAACTACAACTGACAATCGGATCATGCTGATAGTCGGCCAGGTAGCGCACCAACATGTTTCCTCCCAAAGAGACTCCCACAGCGGCAATCTCATTGTTCGGGTAGGTCTGGCGTAAATAGGTCAAAAATGCCCGAGCGTCCTCCGTTTCGCCGGAATGATAAGTCCGCGGCGCGCGATTAAGACGGCCACTGCAACCGCGAAAATGCATCACCACACCGCACCAGCCTTGCTGTTTAAAAGCGGCCAATAATCCATTGGCATAAGGGCTATCAAAGCTTCCTGCCAGGCCATGAAACAAGACAATAATAGGCTGTCCTACCTCGGGATGATGCGTCCATGCAAGATCGACAAAGTCACCGTCAGGCAGATCAAACGCTTGCCAAATAGGCGCAAAAAGCGGTTGCCGGCGCAGCAGGCGTGGCAGTAAGGTTTGCAGATGCGCATTACGGGCAGTTGGAATGGGGTTAAAGGGTGTCATCATCGTCTGCTCCATCCTCTTTTGTAGGCCGGTCTACCGTAGTGTGTATAGAGATTACGGGCAGAGGGGGATAGCTGGCGGCAATAATAGGCCAAGGGAGACGCGGCTTGTGTGAGCCAGGATTGACGATTAAGCACTTCAATCAAGTCTTGTTGCTGGAACTTTTCTAAACTGAGTTCAAAGTTGAGCATTTTTTTATATTGGCCGGTGCCCACGCGTGGCTTGAGATCGCGTCTTAGATGGCGATAAGCGATCAGCAAATGTTCAGACCGGCTCAAGGCGTGCTTAAGCTGGGTGAGGCTCTCGGGGCTAAGCCCGTAACCGTGGCTTTCAATCCAAGCGAGCAACAAAGCAAGGTTCACATTGCCTTGGTGCTCGTCTTGTAATTTAAGGCAGGCTTGTTTGACCTCTTGCTTAGCATAGTGGTGCAAACAAAACTGCCAAAGATCGGCGGCGTTTGCCATCCCAGGCGTTAGTGTTGGTTGAATGTCGCCTCCAGGGCTTCTAGCGCTTCTTGTTGCTCCATCCATTCTTGTTCCACCTCTTCGAGCGTCGACTTTGCATCGGCTTGGCGTTGCAATTGCTCCGTTAAACGGGCTTTGTTGTCACTCTGGTAAATAGCGGGATCCGCTAATTGGTTTTCTGCTTCTGCGATAATGGCAGAAAGTTGTTCGATCTTTGTGTCTAAACGGTCAATTTTTTTTCGTAGTGGTGCCGTTTGTTTTCGGCATTCGGCTTCACGACGCTTTTGTGCTTTTCGATCTAACTGTGTTTGCTGTGGGACAAGCTTTTCGTCTGCGGCTTGCTTTTTGTTTTCCGCACGATCAGCGCGTTGTTGTTCGGTCAGCCAGCGGTGATAGTCGTCTAAGTCGCCATCAAAGGGTAGCACTGCGCCCTTGTCCACCAAATACAAGTCATCGGCTGTCGCACGCAATAAAAAGCGATCGTGGCTGACGATCACCATCGCGCCCTCATAGGATTGCAATGCGAGCGTTAACGCTTGGCGCATGTCGAGATCCAAATGGTTAGTCGGTTCATCCAACAGTAACAAGTTCGGTTTTTGCCAAACTAACAATGCAAGGACTAAACGTGCTTTTTCGCCGCCAGAGAAAGGGCCAATGTTTTCCAACGCTTTGTCACCTTGAAAGCCAAACCGTCCGAGAAAATCTCGCAGGGTTTGCTCGGCAGTAGTTGGTGCTAAGCGATTTAGATGCTGGAGCGGCGTTTCATCGATACGTAAGGTATCGAGTTGATGCTGGGCAAAATAACCTATTTTCACCCCTTGAGAGTAGCTTAGCTCGCCAGCCATCGCCGGCAAATCGCCCGACAATAACTTGATCAGCGTTGATTTGCCCGCGCCGTTACGCCCTAACAGGCCAATGCGCGCCCCAGGCACTAAGTTAAGGCGAATGTTCTCGATAATTGGCGTTTTGTTATAGCCAGCGGCCACCTTATCCATCATAAGAATGGGAGTGGGCAATGCATCAGGGGGTAAAAAGGTAAAGCTAAATGGATTATCGTATTGAGCCGGTAGCACCTTTTCCATGCGTTCCAGCGCTTTTATCCGACTTTGCGCTTGGCGGGCTTTGCTGGCTTTGTATCGGAAACGGTCAATGTAGGATTGCATGTGAGCAACTTGCTTTTGTTGCTTCTCATATTGCGCTTGCTGTTGTGCTAACTTTTGCGCGCGCATGCTTTCAAAATCCGAGTAGTTACCGGTGTATTCATTCAGCTTAGCGTGCTCAATATGAATGATACGATTGACCACAGGATCAAGAAAATCACGGTCGTGTGAGATCAAGACCAAGGTTCCCGGGTACTGCTGCAACCATTTTTCTAGCCACATCACTGCGTCTAAATCGAGGTGGTTGGTGGGCTCGTCGAGTAGCAGTAAATCTGAGCGACATAACAAAGCTTGTGCCAAGTTAAGTCGCATGCGCCAGCCCCCAGAGACTGCGTTAATGACCAATGGATTTGCGTCTGACTGAATCCCAATCCATCCAGCAAGCTTGCGGCGCGCGCCTCTATGGTATAGCCGCCAATCGCATCGAGCTTATCGTGTAACAACGCCACTGCATTGCCATCATCTTTGGCTTCAGCGTTGCGCAGCGCGTCTTGCAGCTCACGGTATTCGGTATCGCCATCAATCACATATTCCAGCGCACTTTTATCCAATGCGGGGGTTTCTTGTGCCACCCAAGCCACTTGCCATTGATTGGGGTAATCATAGTGCCCTGCATCAAGCGAAAGTTGGTGGCGTAGCAAGGCAAACAGGCTGGACTTGCCACAGCCATTTTTACCCACTAAGCCGACTTTGTCGCCGGGTGCGATGATGGCAGAGGTGTGGTCAAGCAGGGGCTTACCACCACGAAGCAATTGAATGTCGGAGAAGCGAATCATGATTACTCAGTCTGTCTTGGGTTGATGGATGCACGTTGCGCGGTCGTTATACCAGCTTGATGCGGAGATTGCCAAATTCCACCGGTGGCGCGAGTGGTTAGACAGGGGGTTGGCCTTTTTGTATGTTAAAGTTAAAAACATGGCATAAAGAACAGATTGCGTGCTTGGCCAATCATAACGACAAGGAAGCGTATGCCTCAAGATAAGAAGGACAACCCACTCCCTCCCAAGGTGCTTGTTATCGTGGCGCATCCTGATCCGGATGAATCGGTCGCCAATCGCCGATTACTCGAATCGATACGCCCGCTGGCGAATGTCACTGTGCATGATATTTACGCCGCTTATCCGGATTTTGTGGTGGATGTCCATCACGAGCGTGCGTTGGTGACTGACGCCGATGTGTTGGTGTTTCAACACCCCCTACAGATGTACTCATGCCCGGCGTTATTGAAAGAGTGGATTGATGTGGTACTCGGAAAAGGCTTTGCTCATGGGCAAGGTGGGGATGCGTTAGCGGGAAAAACATGTCGTTTTGTGGTCACCACAGGTGGAGCAGCAGAAGCGTTCAGTAAAATCGGCTACAACAAATATTCCATGGAGGAGTTATTGCAACCTTTTGAACTGACGGCGGCGTTATGCCGCATGCACTGGGTCTCACCTTTAGTTCTTCACTGGGCGCGCCGCGTCACCGATGCTGATCGCAATGCCTTTGCTGAACTCTATGCGGACTGGTTGGCTAACCCTTTAGCGAAGCAGGAGGCACATCGTGGATCATAGCTTTCTGCTCATCGCGTTTATCTTTTTATTGGCAGCCGTGATTGCGGTGCCTTTGGCGCAGCGTTTGGGGATGGGCTCGGTGCTTGGCTATTTGGTAGCAGGCATTGTGATTGGCCCTTGGGGGCTGGTTTAATCGATGATGTTGACTCAACCCTGCATTTTGCCGAATTTGGTGTGGTGCTGCTGCTGTTTTTGATTGGCTTGGAGCTTAACCCTAAAAAGCTATTGAAAATGTGGCGCCCCATTATCGGCCTTGGTGGCAGCCAAGTGGTGCTGACCGGGGTCTTGATAGGGGCATTAAGTGTCTTTGCTGGGCTCTCGTTGCCACAAGGCGTGGTGATCGGGGCGGGGCTGGCGCTTTCTTCTACCGCGATTGCGATGAAAATCATCGAAGACCAACGTTTAATGCGCAGCGAAACCGGGCAATCTGGATTTGCCGTTTTATTATTTCAAGATATCGCTGTGATCCCGATACTGGCTGTGATCCCAGCGTTGGCCGGTGGCAGTGCAGGCAGTTGGTTTGATGTCCTCTGGATGTTTTTAGGCATTGGCGCTCTCTTGGCCGGCGGTCACTTTTTCTTGCGCCCTATTTTTCGTCTGATCGCGATGAGTGGCGTCACCGAGTTGTTTAATGTTACCGCGCTTGCCTTGGTCATCGGGATTGCATTGGCCATGCAAAGCCTTGGTCTATCGATGGCGCTGGGGGCGTTTTTAGCCGGGGTGTTGTTGGCTGAGAGTGAATGCCGCCATGAGCTTGAGACGGCAATTGAGCTTAATGGATTGATTAACTTCGGGCTGTTCTTTATAGCGGTTGGGATGACGGTCGACTTAGGGCTTTTACTGGAATATCCCTGGGCGATCATCGGTGCCGTGGCTGCGTTAGTCGGTGGTAAAGCCTGCTTACTGTATGGACTGGCACGTGCGTTTGGTGTCGCGCCCAAGGCGCGCAGCCAAATGGCGGTATTGCTCAGTCAGGGGGGAGAGTTTGCCTTTGTGATTTTCACTGCCGCGCGTAGCCAAGGGCTATTGGATAAAGAATTAAATGCCTTTTTGCTTGTGGTCGTGAGCTTGTCGATGATGACTACGCCGTTAATTCTCTCGCTCCAGCAGCGTTGGTTTGCGCGTACTTTTAACGAGCCTGAATCCTTGCCTCCGCAAGCGCCATTCACTGAGACTGACTCGCGAGTCATCATTGCCGGATTTGGTCGGTTTGGTCAGGTAGTCGGTCGCTTGATGTTCGCCAATAAAATCGGGGTGACCATCCTGGAACGTGATCCGACTCAAATCAAGTTACTACGCCGCTATGGCTACGAAGTGTATTATGGTGATGCTACGCAACTCGATTTATTACGTGCCGCTGGTGCAAAGACGGCTGAAGCGATCGTGATTTGTACCGATTCGCCAGACGAAGTGATGGAGATTGTTGATCTTTGTGCCCATCACTTCCCTAATCTAAAAGTAATGGCGCGTGCGCATAGTCGTGTCGAGGCGTATCAGTTGATGGCGCACGGTGTCGATCAGTTTTCTCGGGAAACCTTTTTGGGCGCGCTGGATCTTGGGCGGCAAACGTTAGAGTCCCTAGGCATGCACCCGTACAAAGCGAAACGTGCAGAAATATTGTTCCGTAAACTCGACATGCGGGTGCTGGAAGATTTATTGCCTCAGCACAGTCAAGATGTCGCGACCGCATCACGAGTCAAAGAAGCGCGCAAAGAGTTGGAAGAAATTTTTGACCGAGAAATGCGCGGTGATAGTGAGCGGCATCAAAGTTGGAATCGAGACGAATAAGGTGTTGATGTGAAAAAACGTTTTATCGCAGGCGCTGCCTGTCCGTCGTGCCAACAACGCGATACATTGCGAGTGTGGCGTGAGAATAACATTGACAAAGTGGAATGTGTCAGCTGCGATTACCACGATAGTCGGTTACCGGAATCGGCACAACAGTCACACTCTGGCGCCGAGTCGGCAGAGAATGTCATTGGGATCTTTAAACCGGAGTAGGGGATCCGTTATCATCGGCAGTCCATTTACCTTCCGGTCTCGGAGCGAGCATGAAAATTGCAAAAGATGTGGTAGTCAGCCTGGCTTACCAAGTAAAAAATGAAGACGGTGCACTTGTTGATGAATCAACAGCACAAGAGCCTCTCCAATACCTACACGGTCATCGTAACTTGATCGTCGGACTTGAGAGCGCGCTGGAAGGCCGTGAAAAAGGCGAGAACTTTGAAGTGACGGTAGGCCCAGACGAAGCTTACGGTGATTACCAAGAAGCCATGGTACAACGTGTACCGGCTAACGTGTTCCAAGGCGTCGATCAAGTTGAAGTTGGTATGCGTTTTATGGCTGAAACCGACCAAGGCCAGATCCAGTCGAAGTGACTGAGGTTGAAGGTGATGAAGTTGTTGTTGATGCCAACCACATGCTTGCAGGCCAAACCCTGTCCTTCTCAGTGGAAATCGTTGATGTGCGTGAAGCCACTGCAGACGAGCTTTCACACGGGCACATTCACCAAGACGGTGAAGAATGTGGCCACGACCACTAATCACGACGACAGATAAGTGGTAATGAGTACCATCGAATAAAAGGCGCCGTTTGGCGCCTTTTTTTTATTTGGCCGTCGTGACCGCGCGCTAATCGTCACGCATACGGTGTGGTTTCAATAATGCGGGGGGGGTGTTTCTTCAGCTTGGCTAGCAATATTCTCTGGCTCAACATGTTGGAGCTTGCTGACAAGGTACTGGATTTGGACCGTCATGCGCTCAATATCACCTTGTTGTCGCGTCAATGCGGTATTGAGCTGGTCGATCGTGTCTTCTTGAAACGCCACTTTGTACTCAAGATCATCAATTTGCTGTTGTAACTTATCTATCTCGCTCATATTGCTCTCTCGTTATTGCGCGTCGGTTAACCAAGCTTGGGCAATCCCGGCCGAGGTACCTGAAATAACACGTCCAGTTGGATCAATCGCTACATCATACACCACTGCGCTGGGTGGGCGAGTATCTGGCTGGGCCAATGCTTGCCAACGACCTATATTTTTACCCGTTTTTACATCCCACAATTCGACCCGTTGTGACGGTGAACCGGTGGCTAGCAAGGTACCATCATCGGAAAACCGGGCACTGACATAAATGGCTTGGCGGGCAAAGATATCCAATTCACTGACTTTCTCGCCACTGGGTAGGGCCCAAATCACAGCGCGGTTGCCACCGTCAGAGACAAATGCGTACTTCCCCTCACGATGCAAGGCGACTTGTTTCACTCGCCGATCATAAGCAAAGTCATTGATGATCTGGCCAGACTGGGTATCCCAGAAGTAGGCGTGATGGTCATTGCCACCTGAGAGCACATAGCGCCGTTGGGGGAAATCGAGACTGCATTGATTTTATCGCGGTGGGCGAGGAACTCTAAGCGCCTTCCCGTGCCTAAGTCGATAAATAGTGCTTTTCCATTCGACAACGCTAGCACCAATTTTTCACCGTTATTACTGATCGCGGCATCGCGTATGATGCCTTCAGAAATGGACCATAACCCTTGAGCTTGGCTCCAGGCGAGGTCCCAGACGGCAAAGTTTTGTGCTGTTGTGGTAATGGCATAGCGCTTATTATCGGAAATATGACTAACAACGACCGGATTGGCGTCCGGATCTTGCGCACCGAGTTCGGCTAGCTGCTGATTAGTGACAAGATCCCACAGGACAATATCCGTTTCTTCAGACGCGATCAGGCAAAACGGCCGTCACGACTGAGGCTAAAACTGGTCGCCCCTTCCGGATGGATTGACCAGCGCTGGGCTTCTTTGCCAGACTGCCAACAACCGGTTAAGCTGTTAATAACTATAAAAATGCAAATAATGTGGCGGATTTTGGGCATCATGCTTGAGTTCCAGTGTTTGCAGCCATATAACCACGAGTATATTGATAGAATCAGGCTTTCGCATTGTTGATGCGTCAGTAACAACCATACGAGGATTTATCCTTGTCATCAACGGAGTACCCAATGAAATCAGTAATGAAGATGTCGCTACTCGCGGCAACCGTTGCCTTTGCCGTCGGCTGTCAGCAAGACGACGCTAAAGTAGAGCAAACCAATCAAGCTGCCGAACAAGCGGAAGCAGCGTTTGCCAACGATGACGACAAAGCAGCCTACGCGATCGGTGCGTCTTTAGCCCAATACCTCAACGCTAACTTAGAGCAACAAGCAGACATCGGCTTAGAGCTTGATAAAGAGGTGGTACTTCAAGGGGTGCAAGATGTCTTTCAAGGGGAATCAAAACTGACCGATGAGCAAGCGCAAGCGGCATTGCAATCGCTTGATCAGCGCGTGACTAAACTGGCGCAACAGCAAGCCAAAGAGAAAGCAGAAGCCGCGATTTCGGAAGGTGAAAAATATCGGGCTGACTTTGCCCAGCAAGACGGCGTTAAAGAAACGGACTCTGGCTTACTTTACAAAGTGGATAGCATGGGTGAGGGCGATAAGCCAGCCGCAGAAGATACCGTGGTTGTTCACTACAAAGGCACCTTGATTGACGGTACCCAGTTCGATAGCTCCTACGATCGTGGTGAGCCAGCTACCTTCCCGCTTAACCGCGTGATTCCAGGCTGGACTGAAGGTGTGCAGCTAATGCCTGTTGGCTCTAAATTTACTTTTGTTGTGCCACCTGAGTTGGCTTACGGTGATCAAGATACCGCATCGATTCCTGCCAACTCAACCCTAGTGTTTGATGTTGAACTGCTTGAAATAAAAGACGATACCAAAAAAGACGCGGCGAGCGAAGGCTAAACGACAGCCTCGTCTGACTGTGTAATATCCGCCCCGGCATCGCCGGGGCTTTTTGCATTTTTAGGCTTAAATTCTGTTAAACTGTGCGCAGAGACATTTACATTGACGGTCGAATAAGGATAGGCGTACGTGGTACCGACAGAAGGCTTTGGCGCGAACGTGATGACGGAAAATGAGCTCATTGAGTCTAATCCATTGAATCAACAAGACAGTGTTATTCTGCGGTCTTATGCGGCGGTAGTGGATGGGCTTGCGGCGCTGATCGGTGAACATTGTGAAATCGTGCTGCACGCATTAGACGATTTAAATAAATCAGCGATCAAGATCGCGAATGGTGAAAACACGGGTAGAAAAGTGGGATCGCCAATCACCGATCTTGCGCTGCGGATGTTGCGCGATATTGAAGGCTCAGAGCGTAATTTTTCACGGGCTTATTTTACCCGAGCGAAAAGTGGCACCTTGATGAAGTCGATCACGGTAGCGATTCGCAATGGCGATAATCGTATCATCGGGCTATTGTGTATCAACATCAATTTAGATGCGCCTTTTTCACAGGTACTACAAGCCTTCATTCCGGATGATCTCGCCAAACAAGCGGCCTCGTCGGTAAACTTTGCCAGTGACGTGGAAGAGCTGGTGGATCAAACCGTTGAACGGACAGTTGAAGAAGTCAATGCCGACAAAACGGTGTCTAATAACACTAAAAACCGTCAGATAGTCATGGCGCTCTATGACAAAGGGATTTTTGATATTAAAGATGCCATTCATCGTGTGGCATCTCGTCTCAACATCTCGAAACATACGGTCTATCTTTACGTTAGACAGCGCAAAACAGAAGAGATCGAATCATGAGTCTGCGTTATGTGTTAGTCGTGACCGAGCCAGCGTATGGATCACAGTTGGCACGCACCGCCTATCAGTTTGCCTGTGCAGCAATAAAGGCGGGGCACCAGGTGAGTAAAGTCTTCTTCTATCAAGAAGGTGTACTGAATGGCGCCGCAACCACAGTGCCTGCAAATGATGAATTTGATTTGGTGGAAGCGTGGCAGCGGTTGGCGCACGATCACGGTGTTGCGCTCGAAACTTGTGTTGCCGCGGCATTACGACGCGGGATTATCAGTGAGCAAGAAGCGACGCAGCATCAATTATCGACGGCGACCTTGGCGGAAGGGTTTTCTCAGGCAGGCTTAGGTGCATTGGCTGACGCTTTGTTAACCGCTGACCGAGTGATGCAATTTTAAGAGGGCTTCATGCAAATAGGGTTTGTATTTTCTACATCGCCCCACGGGTCGGCGAGCGGTCGAGAAGGGCTAGATGCGTTACTCGCCACCTCGGCGTTTTGCGACACCTTATCGGTTTTTTTTATTGGTGATGGGGTTCTACAACTTATAGCGGGCCAGCAACCGCAACAGATTCTGAGCCGCGATTACATTGCCAGCTTTAAAATGCTACCGCTGTGTGACGTCGAGGACATCTATGTGTGCCGCGCTTCATTGGCATCTCGTGGGCTGGAGCACGCCGAGACCGTCTTACCCACTCAAGTTCTGGCACTTGAACAAGTCAAAAAGCGGTTGTCAGAGTGCGACCGTATACTACATTTTTAAGGAGTCGACGTGCTGCATATCGTGAAATCGTCTCCCTATCGTGACCAAGCGCTAACGTTGTGCTTAAACTACATCGATCAGGACAGTGTGATTGTACTAATCAGTGATGCGGTACTGGCGGGAGTAGATAACAGCGAGTGGGCGACGCGCTTATTTACCGGGAATCATGTTGTTTATTTGCTCAGTGATGATGTTCACGCTCGAGGACTCGGCGATAAGCTTCATCCCAGCGCGGTGATGATTGAGATGAACAAATTAGTAAGCTTGAGCGTCGAGCATGTCACGCAAATGACATGGTAATACCCTAGCCTGTATAGCGTAAAAACGCCCCCTGCGCGCTGCTTGAAAAACAAACAATGCAAAGATCTCTGTATAAATCTTGACACCCTATACCCCGACGCCTAAAATTTCGCGTCCCTGTTGTATTGGGGCTAGATTTTTCACACTTATACGTTAAGTAATATCAGGAGCTATTTAATGGCAACTATTAACCAGCTGGTCCGCAAACCACGCTTGAAGCAAGTTGCGAAAAGCAACGTGCCTGCGCTGGAAGCGTGTCCACAAAACGTGGTGACAATATGTGTACTCGTGTTTACACTACTACTCCAAAGAAACCAAACTCCGCACTGCGTAAAGTATGTCGTGTACGTTTGACTAACGGCTTTGAAGTCACCTCATACATTGGTGGTGAAGGTCACAACCTGCAAGAGCACAGTGTTGTTCTGATCCGCGGCGGTCGTGTTAAAGACTTGCCGGGTGTGCGTTACCACACTGTTCGTGGCGCACTTGACTGTGCAGGCGTTAACGGCCGTAAACAAGGTCGTTCTAAGTACGGTGTGAAGCGTCCTAAGTCTTAATGGATTCCGTTAAGTAAGGCCAAACACTCAAACAATTGAATTTTGAAAAAACTGAAAAGTTTTGGATAAAACCTGAAGAAGACAACGGAGATAATCCATGCCACGTCGTCGCGTAATTGGTCAGCGTAAAATTCTTCCAGATCCTAAGTTCGGATCCGAATTGCTGGCAAAATTTGTAAACATCCTGATGGTTGACGGTAAGAAGTCAACTGCTGAAAAAATCGTTTATGGTGCTCTAGACATCATGGCTGAGCGTTCTGGTAAAGACCACTTGGCTGTATTCGAACAAGCTCTTGAAAACGTGCGCCCAGCGGTCGAGGTGAAATCTCGCCGTGTAGGTGGTTCAACTTACCAAGTACCAGTCGAAGTACGTCCAGTGCGTCGTAATGCACTGGCTATGCGTTGGTTGGTTGAAGCCGCTCGTAAGCGTGGTGAAAAATCTATGGCTCAGCGCCTGGCAAGCGAGATGCTAGACGCGTCAGAAAACAAAGGTACTGCTGTTAAGAAACGTGAAGACGTTCACCGTATGGCAGACGCGAACAAAGCGTTCGCACATTACCGCTGGTAATGCCTTCATGGCGTGTTCCGTTCGGAGCACGCCAAACCCATTTTCTAAGGTTAACCTTAGCAAGAGGATACTATTGTGGCTCGTAAAACCCCTATCGAGCACTACCGTAACATCGGTATTTGTGCTCACGTAGACGCCGGTAAAACCACGACTACCGAGCGGATCCTGTTTTACACAGGTCTGTCACACAAAATCGGTGAAGTACACGACGGTGCCGCGACCATGGACTGGATGTCGCAAGAACAAGAGCGTGGTATCACTATTACCTCTGCGGCGACCACCACTTTCTGGGCCGGTTCTGATCAGCAGTTTAAACAGCACCGTGTAAACATCATCGACACCCCTGGACACGTTGACTTCACCATCGAAGTTGAGCGTTCGTTGCGTGTGCTGGATGGTGCTGTGGTTGTATTCTGTGGTTCATCAGGTGTTGAGCCTCAGTCTGAGACCGTATGGCGTCAGGCTGACAAGTACGAAGTACCACGTATGGTATTCGTCAACAAGATGGACCGTGCGGGCGCTGACTTCCTGCGCGTTGTTGATCAAATCAAAAACCGCCTTGGTGCACACCCTGTGCCAATTCACTTGAACATCGGTGCAGAAGACCAGTTCAAGGGCGTTATCGACCTGATCAAAATGAAAGCGATCAACTGGAATGAAGAAGACATGGGTATGACGTATACCTATGAAGAAATTCCAGACGATCTGAAAGAGCAAGCAGAAGAGTGGCACAACTTCCTGGTTGAGTCTGCTGCTGAAGCGTCTGAAGAACTGATGGACAAATACCTTGAAGAAGGCGAATTGTCCGAAGAAGAAATCAAGAAAGCGTTACGTCAGCGCACCCTTGATAACGAGATTGTTCTAGCTACCTGTGGTTCGGCGTTTAAAAACAAAGGCGTTCAGGCGGTACTGGATGCGGTTATCGAATACTTGCCTTCACCGATCGACGTTAAAGCGATCAAAGGTGAAGACGAAGACGGTAATCCAATTGAGCGTCATGCAGACGACAAAGAACCGTTCTCTGCGTTGGCATTCAAAATTGCAACTGACCCATTCGTAGGTACGCTGACCTTTATGCGTGTTTACTCTGGTGTGGTGAACTCTGGTGACAGTGTATACAACTCAGTGAAGCAAAAGCGTGAGCGCTTGGGCCGTATCGTACAGATGCACTCGAACAAGCGTGAAGAGATCAAAGAAATCCGCGCCGGTGATATCGCTGCAGGTGTTGGTCTCAAAGACGTGACCACGGGTGATACGCTGTGTGCGATGGATTCAAAAGTTATCCTTGAGCGCATGGAGTTCCCAGATCCTGTTATCCAGATCGCGGTTGAGCCTAAGTCTAAAGCAGACCAAGAGAAAATGGGTATCGCGCTGGGTAAACTAGCGGCAGAAGATCCGTCTTTCCGCGTTGAGTCTGACGAAGAGTCTGGCCAGACCCTGATCTCGGGTATGGGTGAGCTTCACCTAGACATCATCGTTGACCGTATGCGTCGCGAGTTTAACGTTGAGTGTAACGTTGGTAAGCCTCAGGTTGCTTATCGCGAAACCATCCGTGGTAGCACCAAAGTTGAAGGTAAATTCGTGAAGCAGTCTGGTGGTCGTGGTCAATTCGGTCACGTATGGCTGAAAATCGAACCTTCAGAGCCAAACGAAGGCTTCGTCTTTGTTGACGAAATCGTCGGTGGTGTGGTTCCACGCGAATACATCGGTGCGGTATCAAAAGGTATCGAAGAGCAAATGAAAAACGGTGTACTCGCCGGTTATCCAGTGCTCGACGTTAAAGCGACCTTGTTCGATGGTTCTTACCACGATGTTGACTCCAACGAAATGGCGTTTAAGATCGCTGCATCAATGGCATTCAAGAAAGGTGCACACGACGCGCAACCTGTTATGCTTGAACCAATGATGAAGGTTGAAGTAACCACGCCAGAAGAGTGGATGGGTGACGTTGTCGGTGACTTGAACCGTCGTCGTGGCCTGATTGGCGGTATGGACGAAGGCCCAGCGGGTCTGAAGATCGTACGTGCCCAAGTGCCACTGTCTGAAATGTTCGGTTACGCTACAGACCTACGTAGTGCAACACAAGGCCGTGCGTCATACTCGATGGAATTCAGCGAGTATGGTGAAGTGCCGAAGAACATTGCTGATGCTCTAATTGCTGAGCGTAGCTAATTATTTTGGTCCTGATGCCGGTGCGATCACCGGCATCAAACACTGACTTCTGAGTTATTAGTTAGGCAAAGCCCCTTAACTCACAACTAGGAAGGAAGACGATCGTGTCTAAAGAAAAATTTGAACGTACGAAAACGCACGTTAACGTTGGTACTATCGGCCACGTTGACCATGGTAAAACTACGCTGACTGCAGCTATCTGTACTGTACTTGCAAAAGTATACGGCGGTGCTGCGCGTGATTTCGCGTCAATCGATAATGCGCCAGAAGAGCGTGATCGTGGTATCACCATCGCAACGTCTCACGTTGAGTACGATACGCCAAACCGTCACTACGCACACGTTGACTGCCCAGGACACGCTGACTATGTGAAAAACATGATCACCGGTGCGGCGCAAATGGACGGTGGTATCCTGGTTGTTGCGGCAACTGATGGCCCAATGCCACAGACCCGTGAGCACATCCTACTAGGTCGTCAGGTTGGTATTCCAAACATCATCGTGTTCATGAACAAATGTGACATGGTTGATGACGAAGAGCTGCTTGAGCTGGTTGAAATGGAAGTCCGTGAGCTACTTTCAGAGTATGACTTCCCAGGTGACGACTGCCCAGTAATTCAAGGTTCTGCACT